>NZ_JBEXLC010000001.1:0-271438 GCF_040609795.1 Nocardia sp. NPDC004604 | reverse complement strand
GGGAGGATTACCGGACTCGCTAACCAGTACACTCTCGGCCTTGGCGAACCACCCTGGCGGAGGAACAGTCATCCTAGGCCTCGATGAGGCAAACGCCACGCGCATGGTCACGCCCGAATCTGCCGTGCAGTCCATGCTGCCCAGTTGGCGCGGACCGCAGCTCCTTTCGTCGGAGGAGGTCGGTGCGGGGTGGCACCGCAACGGCTCTCGGACACGGTTCAGCTGCGGTGCGCTGGCCTCCTATGCGCGGGTTGCAGGCCGCAACTGTTCGGCGCCGCCAACGGTGGCCTGGCATGCGAAGGCGGTCGGTTGGCGGAGGCCTTACGACAGCTCTCACACACGGTTTCAGCCACGGCGCACAAGCTGCACACTATGCGTGGCAACCACTGGCGGGCAGACGCTGCTTCGTGCAGTTAGGGGGATGCAGAGGGACGCGGCCTAGCGCGGGGTGCCGGTTCAGCTGGTGAAGAAGTCGAAGAGTGGGGTGGTGGCGGCGCGTAGTTCGCAACTGTTGCCGAAGGTCTTCTGCCACTGGAAGTTTCGGCCGTGCCAGGTACCTGCGGCCGTCGCGGTGACCGGGGCGTAGATCTTCATGCAGCGGACGCCGGGAGAGCCCGCTAGTTTGTCGAAAGCGCCATCGGCGGCCGTCAGCGCTGCACACGCCTCGCTCGCGGCGGGATGGCTACCGGCCGCGGGATCGCACGTCAGCGTGACCTGCTCCGCATTAGGACTCTGCGCATCGCCCTTGCTGACGCTCAGCGATAGCTCGGACTGCTCGGGGTCCGCGCCTGCCGGTGCCGCTGACAGTGCGGCGGTGGCGATCGCAAGGCAGATGGTAGCGATGGTGCGAAGCGAGTTGGTCATCATCGGCCCCACTCAACCACAGCAGGCACGGCACCACGGTCGGTCGGCACAAGTCGGCACGCCGGCGACAGTTCGCGCAGCAAATGGCGGGCGAGTGTCAGCCGATGTCGACCGGGTCGATTTGGACGCGGAGGGGGGCGTCGGAGCGGTGGGTGCTGCGGATGGCCTGGGCGGCGGTGAGGGCGCGGGCGAGGGCGGCACCCGAGGCGCGGTTGACGCGCAGCAGCATGCGCTCGACTTCGGCAGGAGAATCGCCGCTGTCGAAGGGTTTGCGGGCGCCGGGCGGGAGTGGCACCGGGCCGAGGCGGTCGACACTATCCGGAAGCTTTGCAGCCGAGAGCAGTTCGGCAATCGAGTCGGAAGTGCCGTCGATGGCGGCCATGCGGACCGCGGGTGGGAAGCCGACCTCGGCGCGGCTCGCCAACTCGGCACGGGCATGGCCGACCGGATCCCAGCGCAGCAATGCCTGCACGGTCGGCAGCGAGGGTTCGGCCATGACGATGACCTGGCCGTGGTTGCGGACCAGGGCCGCTGCCGACATCCACCGGCGCAGCGTGTCCTCGGCGGCGCGCAGGTCCGCGCGGCTGAGCAGGGCCCAGCCGTCGAGCAGCAGCGCAACACCGTAGCCACCGGGCAGCACCGGTTCGGCGCCGACGGTCGCGACGATCACCTGCGGGCCCGGTTCCACCGTATCGAGGATCGCGCCGCCGCTGGATCCGCGAATCGGCACGCCGGGAAAGGCGCGACCGAGTTCCTCAGCGGTGCGCGCCGCGCCGATCACCACCGCGCGCAGCGCCCTGGAAGCGCAGGCGGGACAACGGAATGCGGCCTCGGTGATACCGCACCACCGGCATGCCGGACTGTGCGCGGTCTCGCCGCGATGCCCGGCTCGCCCATCCGGCAGGGCAAGTGGGCCGTTGCAGTGCCGACATCGTGCGGGCGTACGGCATTTCGCACAGGCGAGCGCCGGAATGTACCCGCGCCGCGGCACCTGCACCAGGACCGCCACCCCCTCCTTCAGCGCCGATCGCGCGGCGGCATATCCCACCGCGGGAATGCGAACGGCCCGCGCGACGGGATCGCGCTCCATCGCGATATCGGAGTCACCCGGTGCACTGATCCGCGGCGAAAGCTTGCGCACCACGGCACGATCGGCGATCAGATCGTGCGCCCACCCCGAGTCCACCACGGCCTGGATCTCCGCCGTCCGCGCAAATCCCCCCGCAACGAATGCCGCCCCTGTCTCATGCGCCCGCAGCATCGCGACCTCTCGCGCATGGGGATACGGCGCACGCGGCTCGGCATAGGTGTCGTCACCGTCATCCCAGATCGCGATCAGCCCCAGATCATGAGCGGGCGCGAAGACCGCACTCCGGGTCCCGACAATTACCCGCGCGCTCCCCCGCAATGCAGCCAGCCACCGCCGATACCGCGCCGCCGGACCCAAACCCGCCGCCAATCCGACCGCCGAATCCCCCACCAGCCGAACACACTCCGCCAACACCCGATCCAGATCCCGCTGATCCGGCACCATAAGAATCGCACTGCGCCCCCGCCCCGCGACCACCGCGGCCAACTCCGCCAACCGCCGCGCCCAATCCTCCCCCGGCACCGCCTGCCACCCTGCCCGCACCCCCTTCCCCTGCCCCAGCGCACCGACAAACGGCCTCCCGTGGACATACCGCCCCCACGCATCCAGATTCACCGCAACAGCCCCGGACGGTCCCCCCGATTCGCGGCACGCACCAGCACCCTGCACATCCGGTTCCGCACTGCTCCCCATTGTTGTGCCCACCGCTGTATCGGACGAATGGTGCGTGCTGGGCGCCTTCCTGCCGCCCGCCACCGGTGCATCCGCCGAATCGGTCACCGCCACTACCGCATTCACCGGCATGGCGAGCTCGACCCCATCCGCTGCACCTACAGCGTCAGCCGCCAGCGACGCATCGAACGATTCCGCGCCCACAGCCGCGGCATCCACCCGTTCGGCGGAGTCGGCAGAGTCTGTCGCTGCCACACCGGACACTGGTCCGCCCGCAACCGGAGCATCCGGCGAATCAGCCCGCGCCGCCACCACATTCACCGCCGCAACGGATTCACTCACATCCGCCGGTGCACCTTCTCCGTCGGCCGCCGACCGCCCTTCGAATGAATCACCAACCCCCACTGCAGCATCCACCCCTAAGGCTTCGACGGCAGAGCCGACCGCCGCCACCCCAGATGCTGGGCCGCTCACCGATGCAACCGGCGAACCGGTCAGCGCCACTACCGCATTCACCGATGCAGCTGACTCGCTCGCATTCGCAGATACACCTCCAGCGTCGGCCGCCGACCCCCCTTCGAATGAATCACCAACCCCCACTGCAGCATCCACCTCTTCGGCAGAGTCGGTCCCCGCCGCCCCGAGTGCCGGTGCTTCCGGCGAACCAGCCTGCGCTGCCATCACATTCACCTGCGCAACGGGCTCGCTCACATCCGCCCGTGCGCCCACTGTGTCACCCATTGGCCGCGCATCGAAGGAATCACCGACCGCCGCTGCGGCATCTACCCCCACGCCAGAGTCGGTCCTCGGCGCCCCCGGTACTGAGCCGCTCACGGGTGCATCCGGCGAATCAGTCAGCGCCGCTACCGCATTCACCGCCGCAGCGGAATCGATCGCACCCGCTGATGCACCTCCGCCGTCAGCCTTCGGCGTCGCATCGAGTGAATCAGTGACCGCGGCTGGTGCATCTACTCCAACGGCGGAGGGGGCGAAGTCGGTCCCGGCCGCCTCTGGTGACCCCGAACCGGAGGACGCCCGTTGCGGGTCGGCACCCAACGGTGCGTCGCGTCGGGCAGCGGCGGATGGCGCATCGGGGACGGCGGCAGTCGGTTCCGCAGCGGGATCGTCGACGAGTTCGCTGTCCAACGGCGCGCGCAAGGTGCTGGATTCGACGGCTCGACGCGGAGGCGTAGCAGAATCCTGCTGCGGCTCTTGGGATTCAGCTGACTTCTTCGGGCCGCCGTTCTCGGTGCGCGCATGGCGGGGCGGGATGGCGAGGCGCAGGACGTCGGCGCGGGTGCCCGCGTAGCGGGCGGCTACCGAGGTGGCCAGCCGAAGGATTTCCGGGGTCAAGACGCGTTCGGCGGAGACCACGCGTTCGAGTTTGACCATTTTCCCGGTGTGGTCGCTGTGCGACAGGCGGGCCAGGATGTAGCCGTCGACGAGGCGGCCCGCGAAGCGGACGCGGACCCGAACGCCGGGTTGGGCGAGTTCGTCCAGTTCCGGGGGCACCAGGTAGTCGAAGTCGCGGTCCAGATGCGCAGGCGACAACAGCGGGAGCACCCGTGCGATCGGATGTCCCGCTGTTGTCGAATCGTGCGTTGCCATGACTGCGGCACCGGCGTCGGCGGAAGCCATGGCGGAGAGGTCCGCTGTGGGTTCGCGCACGCGGACCCCGATGTGCCTACAGTCCCACAGCCGCGCGCAACTTGTCGGCGCGGTCGGTGTGCTCCCAGGGCAGGTCGATGTCGGTGCGGCCGAAGTGGCCGTACGCGGCGGTCGGCGCGTAGATCGGCCGCAGCAGGTCCAGATCGCGAATGATCGCGCCGGGCCGCAGGTCGAAGACCTCGGTGATGGCCGTGGCAATGCGCGCCGGGTCGACCTTCTCGGTGCCGAAGGTCTCGACGAACAGACCGACCGGTGCGGCCTTACCGATGGCGTAGGCGACCTGAACCTCGACCCGGTCGGAAAGTCCGGCCGCGACGACATTCTTGGCAACCCAGCGCATGGCGTAGGCGGCCGAGCGGTCCACCTTCGACGGATCCTTACCGGAGAACGCGCCGCCACCGTGGCGGGCCATGCCACCGTAGGTGTCGACGATGATCTTGCGACCGGTCAGACCGGCATCACCCATCGGACCACCGAGCACGAACTTGCCGGTGGGGTTCACCAGCAGACGAATATTGGAGACATCCAGCGGCGCGGGCAGGTCGAGATCGGCGAGCACCGCGTCGACGACCTTCTCGCGGATATCGGGTGCCAGGAGGTTGTCCAGGTCGATATCGGCGGCGTGCTGGGTGGAGATCACGACCGTATCCAGGCGGACCGGGCGGTCGCCGTCATATTCGATGGTGACCTGGGTCTTGCCATCGGGACGCAGGTACGGCAGCACACCGGACTTGCGAACCTCGGTCAGCCGACGCGAGAGGCGGTGCGCGAGCGCGATCGGCAGCGGCATCAGCTCGGGAGTGTCGGTGTTGGCGTAGCCGAACATCAGGCCCTGGTCCCCGGCGCCCTGACGTTCGATCTCGTCATGGGATCCGGCAGTGCGCGCCTCGTGCGAGGTGTCCACGCCCTGCGCGATATCCGGCGACTGCGCGCCGATCGCGATATTCACACCGCAGGAATTGCCGTCGAAACCCTTTGCGGATGAGTCGTATCCGATTTCCAGGACCTTTTCACGGACGATTTTGGGAATATCCGCATAGGCCGAAGTAGTGACCTCACCCGCGACGTGGACCTGACCGGTGGTCACGAGGGTCTCCACCGCGACCCGGCTACGCGGGTCTTCCGCGAGCAGGGCGTCGAGGATGGAATCGCTGATGGCGTCACAGATCTTGTCCGGATGACCTTCGGTCACGGACTCACTGGTGAAAAGGCGGCTGCCAGACGTGGGCACAGTTCTTCCCTCTCCCTCAACGGGTTACTCGTATCGAATTGCGACGGTAACGCGATGCGTCCACCACACAATCCTTCATCTCAGACTATTCCAAACCACCGACACGATGGAGCTGACGACAGGCAACTGTCTCAGACTATTGAATCCGTCAACGTGTCGGGCCGGGGCTCCAGCCTCCAACACGTCGACCAGTCCGGGTTGCGGTCGACCACCAGCCTAACCATGCATCGGCGGCGCTTCCACCAAATGTTTTCGGTGCATGTATTTCCAAGCACCGCACCGGGTCTCAGCGCAGCAGCGGACCGAGCGCGTCCAGCACCCGGCTGGCGAGCAACGCCTTCGACCCGTGATCGAGCGCCTGTTCGGTGCCGTCGGCGCCGAGTAGCCAGCCGTCGTTGGTATCGACCTCGAACGCCTTGCCCTCACCGACCGCGTTGACGACCAGCAGGTCGCAGCCTTTACGCGCCAGTTTGGCCCGCGCGTGCGTGAGCACATCGCCGTGCTCGTCACCGGTCTCGGCGGCGAAGCCGACGATCGCGGTTCCGGGCAGTTGACCATCGCGGCGCGCCTGGACCAACCCGGCGAGAATATCGTCGGTCTTGGTCAGCGGGATCACATCGGGCTCGTGTGCACCCTTTTTGATCTTGGCCGCGGCCACCGTTGTCGGCCGGAAATCGGCGACGGCGGCGGCCATGATCACCGCGTCCGCACCGAGCGCATGCTTCTCGACGGCGGTCTTGAGCTGTTCAGCGGTGGTGATGTGCACCAGATCGACGGCGGCGGGTGCGGCCATCTCGATCGTATTGCCCGCGATCAACGTCACGTGGGCACCGCGCTGCGCGGCGACCCGCGCCAGCGCGTAGCCCTGCTTGCCGGAGCTGCGATTGCCCAGGAAACGCACCGGATCCAGCGGTTCTCTGGTTCCGCCCGCGGTGATGACCACGCGGCGGCCCACCAGATCACGCGGGATGGCGTCGGCGCGTTCCAGCAGCAGCGTCGCGAGCCCGAAGATCTCCTCGGGCTCGGGCAACCGGCCGGGACCCGTGTCGGCGCCGGTCAACCGGCCCGACGCGGGTTCCATGACGATCGCACCGTGCGAGCGCAGCGCCGCGACATTGGCGACGGTGGCCGGATGCTCCCACATCTCGGTATGCATCGCGGGCGCGAACAACACCGGACATCGGGCCGTGAGGAGCGTGGCGGTGAGTAGATCGTCGGCGCGGCCGTGCGCGGCCCGCGCCATCAGATCGGCGGTCGCCGGGGCGATGACCACCAGGTCCGCCTCCTGGCCCAACCGCACATGCGGCACCTCGGGTACATCGGTGAACACATCGGTGTGCACCGGGTTCCCGGACAGTGCCTCGAACGTTGCCTTGCCGACGAACTGCAGCGCCGACTCGGTGGGGATCACCCGCACCTGGTGCCCGGTTTCGGTGAACCGGCGCACGATCGAGCAAGCCTTATAAGCAGCGATTCCGCCGCCGACGCCGACGACGATCCGTGTGGTCACTACCCCTCCGGTGGGCTGATCCCCGCCTGAGCGGGGAGTTCGACGAGCCTGCTATTCGCCTTCGGAGTGCTCGAGCAGGTCGGAGTGGATTTCTCGCATCGCGACCGAGAGCGGCTTTTCCTGCAGACCCGGCTCGACCAGCGGACCGACGTACTCGAGAATGCCGTCGCCGAGCTGGTTGTAGTAGTCATTGATCTGGCGGGCCCGCTTGGCCGCGTAGATCACCAGCGCATACTTGGACGAGGTGCGCTCCAGCAACTCGTCGATCGGCGGGTTGGTGAGGCCGATCGGAGTGTCGTATGCGGGCGCGGGCTTGATGTCCGTACTGCTCACTTGTGTGGGCTCCTGCGGGGATCGGTTCTTCGGGCTGGGTTATTTCGAGCGTGAGCCTGTCACGAACTCGAATTTGTGCTAACGAACAACGATACCAACTGCTCACAGGCGCTGGTCACCTCGTCGTTCACTATGACCATGTCGAACTCGTCACAGGCCGCCAATTCGGTCCTGGCGGTATCCAACCTGCGTGCGATCACCTCGGGCGATTCGGTACCGCGCGAGGTCAGCCGGGATACCAATTCGTCCCAGCTGGGCGGGGCGAGGAAGACCAGCAGCGCCTCCGGGATGGCCTTGCGCACCGACCGCGCACCCTCGAGGTCCACCTCGACGAGCACCGGCAGACCGGCCGCCATTGCGGTACGCACCGGTTCGGCCGGGGTGCCGGAGCGCTGAAGTCCCCCGTGGATATCGGCCCACTCGAGAAGTTCGCCTGCCTCGATCATGGCGTCGAACTCCTGCCGGGACACGAACCGGTAGTCGCGGCCGTCGACCTCCCCGGGCCGTGGGGCCCGGGTTGTCGCCGACACGCTGAAGACCAGTTGGGGAAGTCGCTCGCGGACGCAACGGACCACGGTCGACTTACCCACGGCCGAGGGGCCGACCAGTACAACCAGTCGACCCTTCCGCGTGTTTTCGACCACCTTGGTGGTCAGGCGAAGTCGAATCGGGCGAGCAGCGCCTTGCGCTGCCGATCACCCAGTCCGCGCAGCCGCCGGGTGGGGGCGATCTCCAGCTCGCTCATGATCTCCGCCGCCTTGACCTTGCCCACCTTGGGCAGGGCCTCCAGCAGAGCCGACACCTTCATCTTGCCGAGGATCTCATCGGTTTCGGCGTCGGTGAGGACCTGCTTCAGGTCGGTGCCGCCACGCTTCAGGCGCTCCTTGAGCTCCGCCCGAGCACGGCGAGCGGCAGCCGCCTTCTCCAAAGCAGCGGCGCGCTGCTCGTCAGTCAGCTGGGGAAGGGCCACGGTTCCTCCGTCTCATCGTTCATTGCATTAACTCCTGCCGGTAACCCAGCAGTCCCAGCGACCGTACCCACGACGTTCCTCGATTGCGAACCCACCCCCCAGGTCAGCGCATGATTCGCCGATATCGTAGGGGTGGGCGCGGCGGGATGCGCACAGCGCGTCGATCGCTGCGGTGATCCTACCGCCGAAAGCTCGAAATGCCCCACGAGCAGGGGTTTTTCATAGATTCATTCGGTTAGCGGAGCGATAGCGGCGACAACCCGCACCACGCCAGCAACCGGTCGCTCGTCCGACCTGGAAGTTTCTCGGATTTTTCCGCGTGTCGCGTTGTTCTTGCGCGTGTCGGACGCGCGAATCGACCGATTTCGAGTCTTCCGGCCCTACCGGCGATCGCCCGAAGGGTGGCACGGTGGGCATGAGCGGCACCCTGTGCCGCGCCAGCGCGGCCCGTGATCGATCAGAACGCCGGGTCGGCCATCGGTGTGCCAGATGGCGGGGAAAACGGCGCAGCGGGGCGCACAGCTGTTCGATATGACATGTCATCCCCGCTCAGCCGACACCGCCCACCCCGGAAACGCAGAATGGACCGACGCCGAAGCGCCGGTCCACCGTCATCATCGCCGCGTTATCGCCGCAGGAAGGCGAACTCCTCCTGCAATGCGCTCACCTTGGCACGCAGTGCCGATACGGACGGGCCGTGGCGCAGCACCTCGCGCGAGGCATTCGGCACAACCGCGTGCAGCTGCTGATCCGAGACCAGCTCACGCACGGTTTCCGGGCCGCCGCCCTGCGCGCCCACGCCCGGCATCAAGATCGGACCGTTGAGCGCCGCGAGGTCCGGCGCCTCGGTGAGTGTGGCTCCGAGCACAATGCCGACCGAACCGAACTCCTGCCCCGCATTGCACTGTGCCGCCGCGTCGACCATCGTCTGCGCCACCGTGCGACCGTCCGCCGCCAGCGCCCGTTGCACCTGCGCACCTTCGGGGTTCGAGGTGGCGGCGAGCACGAAGACACCGCGGCCGTTCGCCTGCGCCTGCGTCAAAGCCGGTGCGAGGGAACCGAATCCGAGATACGGCGAGACCGTCACCGCATCCGATCCGAGCGGGCCATCGGCGAGCCAGGTGCGCGCGTAGGCGGCCATGGTGGAGCCGATATCGCCGCGTTTGGCGTCGGCCAGCACCAGGGTGCCCGAGGCGCGCAGCACCTCGATGGTGCGCTCCAGCACCGCGATGCCACCGGAACCGTAGGCCTCGAAAAAGGCGACCTGCGGTTTGATCAGCGCGACCTCACCGTCGAAGGCCTCGACGCAGATCTCGGCGAACTTCTCGACACCGTCGACATCGTCGGTGAGGCCCCAGGACTCGAGCAGGCCGGGATGCGGATCGATGCCGACGCACAGTGGCCCGAAATGCCGCATGGCGTGCTGCAATCGGGCACCGAATGTCTTCATCGCCGCGCCTCCCTCGTCCGTCGCCGCCTCAGCCACGCAGCACCGAATGCAGTTCCTGCAGTGAGCGCACCCCGATGCCGCCGTTGATACTCGCCTCGATGCCCTGCACCGCGGCGGCCGCACCCTGCACCGTGGTGATGCACGGGATGTTCACGCCCACCGCAGCGGTGCGGATCTCGTAGCCGTCCACGCGCGGCCCGGAGTTGCCGTAGGGGGTGTTGAACACCATATCGACCTCACCGTCGCGGATCTGCTCCACAATGGTCGGCTGGTCGGCCGGACCGTCCTCGGAGTGCTTGCGCACCTGTTCGCAGGGAATTCCGTTGCGACGCAGCATTTCCGCCGTGCCCTCGGTGGCCAGGATCCGGAAGCCGAGATCGTTGAGGCGCTTGACCGGAAACACCATCGCGCGCTTGTCCCGGTTGGCGATCGAGACGAAGACGGTGCCCTCGGTCGGCAGCGAACCGTAAGCCGCGGACTGGCTCTTGGCGAAGGCGGTGCCGAAATCGGCGTCGATGCCCATGACCTCACCGGTGGACTTCATTTCGGGCGAGAGCAGCGAATCCACACCGCTGCCGTCGGCCTTGCGGAACCGGTGGAACGGCAGTACCGCTTCCTTGACCGCGACCGGCGCGTCGAGCGGCACATGGCCGCCATCGCCCTCGGCGGGCAGCATGCCCTCCTTGCGAAGTTCGGCGATGGTCGCGCCCATGGTGATCCGCGCGGCCGCCTTGGCCAGCGGCACCGCCGTGGCCTTGGATACGAACGGAACCGTCCGGCTCGCCCGCGGATTCGCCTCGAGCACGTAGAGCACATCGTCCTTGAGCGCGTACTGCACATTGAGCAGTCCCTTGACGCCGATGCCCTTGGCAAGCGCAATGGTGGAGCGGCGCACCGCCTCGATATCGCTGCGGCCCAAGGTGATCGGCGGCAGCGCGCACGCGGAGTCGCCGGAGTGGATGCCCGCCTCTTCGATGTGCTCCATCACACCGCCGAGGTAGACCTCGTCACCGTCGCAGAGCGCGTCGACATCGATCTCGATGGCGTCTTCCAGGAAGCGATCGACCAGCACCGGATGTTCCGGGCTGAGCTCGGTGGCCCTGGAGATATAGCCCTCCAGCGAGGCCTCGTCGTAAACGATCTCCATGCCACGCCCGCCGAGCACATAGGACGGGCGCACCAGCACCGGGTAGCCGATGCTTGCGGCGATCTTCTTGGCCTGCGCGAAGGTGGTCGCGGTGCCGTACTTCGGCGCGGGCAGACCCGCGGCGACCAGCACATCGCCGAATTCGCCTCGGTCCTCGGCCAGGTCGATGGCGGCGGCACTGGTGCCGACCACCGGCACACCGGCGTCGGTGAGGCGCTGCGCCAGCCCGAGCGGGGTCTGCCCGCCGAGCTGCACGATCACACCGGCAACGGTGCCGGACTCGGTTTCGGCGTGGTAGACCTCGAGCACGTCCTCGAAGGTCAGCGGCTCGAAGTAGAGTCGATCTGCGGTGTCGTAATCGGTGGAGACGGTCTCCGGATTGCAGTTGACCATCACCGTCTCGTACCCGGACTGCGACAGCGTCTGCGCCGCGTGGACACACGAGTAGTCGAACTCGATGCCCTGACCGATGCGGTTCGGGCCCGAACCGAGGATGATCACCTTCTCGCGCTCGCGCTGCGGCGCGACCTCGGACTCGGCGGCGGGGTCGAGTTCGTAGGTCGAGTAGTGGTAGGGCGTCTTGGCCTCGAATTCGGCGGCGCAGGTGTCGACGGTCTTGAAGACTGGACGGATATCGAGCCGGTGACGCAGGGCGCGTACGCCGGTCTCGCCCGCCAATTCCGGTCGCAGCGCGGCGATCTGGCGATCGGAGAGGCCGTAGTGCTTGGCGCGGCGCAGCAGCGCTTCGTCGAGCACGGGTGCGTCGATGACCTCCCGGCGCAGTTCGACGAGCCCGGCCACTTCCGCGACGAACCAGGGGTCGATGCCGGAAGCCTTGGCGACGTCCGCGATGCCGGCGCCTAGCCGCAGCGCACGCTCGACCTGGTAGATGCGTCCCTCGGTCGGGGTGCGCAGGTCTTCCAGGACGGCTTCGGTATCGGTCCACTTGCCGTCGTCCTGGGTCCAGAAGCCCGCGGCCTTGGTCTCCAGCGAGCGCAGCACCTTACCGAGCGCCTCGGCAAAGTTGCGGCCCAGCGACATGGCCTCGCCGACCGACTTCATGGTGGTGGTCAGCGTGGCATCGGCACCCGGGAACTTCTCGAACGCGAACCGCGGTGCCTTGACGACCACGTAGTCCAGGGTCGGCTCGAAACAGGCCGGGGTTTCCTTGGTGATGTCGTTGACGATCTCGTCCAGGGTGTAGCCGATGGCCAACTTGGCCGCGATCTTGGCGATCGGGAAACCCGTTGCCTTGGAAGCCAATGCGGACGATCGCGAGACCCGCGGGTTCATCTCGATGACGATCAGGCGCCCGTCGGCCGGGTTCACCGCGAACTGGATATTGCAGCCGCCGGTGTCGACGCCGACCTCGCGCAGAATGTCGATGCCGAGGTCGCGCAGCCGCTGGTATTCGCGGTCGGTGAGGGTCATGGCCGGGGCGACGGTGACCGAGTCACCGGTGTGCACGCCCATCGGGTCCACATTCTCGATCGAGCAGACCACCACGACATTGTCGCGGCCGTCGCGCATCAGCTCGAGTTCGTATTCCTTCCAGCCCAGGATGGATTCCTCGATGAGCACATTCGCGGTGGGCGAGGCGGCCAGACCGCCGCCCGCGATGCGATCGAGGTCCTCATGGTTGTAGGCCATGCCCGAGCCGAGGCCGCCCATCGTGAACGACGGCCGCACGACCACCGGAAAGCCCAGTTCCGCAACGGTGTCGCGGACCTCGTCCATGGTGTGGCAGACCCGGGAACGCGCGCTCTCGCCGCCGACCTTGGCGACAATGTCCTTGAACTTCTGCCGGTCCTCACCGCGCTGGATGGCCTCGAAGTCGGCGCCGATCAGCTCGACGTTGTACTTCTGCAGCACACCGCGTTCGTGCAGGGCGACGGCCGTGTTCAGCGCGGTCTGCCCGCCCAGGGTGGCGAGAATGGCGTCGGGGCGCTCCTTTTCGATGACCTTCTCGACGAACTCCGGCGTAATCGGCTCCACGTAGGTGGAATCGGCGAATTCCGGGTCGGTCATGATGGTCGCCGGGTTGGAGTTCACCAGCGATACCCGCAGGCCCTCGGCCCGCAGCACCCGGCACGCCTGGGTGCCGGAGTAGTCGAATTCGCAGGCCTGGCCGATGACGATCGGGCCAGAGCCGATCACCAGGATGTGCTTCAGATCCTCGCGGCGAGGCATCAGGCTCCTTCCATGAGACCGGCGAAACGGTCGAAGAGATAGGCGGCGTCATGGGGTCCGGCGGCGGCCTCCGGGTGGTACTGCACCGAGAACGCGCGGCCGTTCACCAGGCGGACGCCCTCGACGGTGCCGTCATTGGCGCAGATGTGGCTGACCTCGGCCTTGCCGAACGGGGTGTCGAACTGCTCGCCCTGCTCACCTTCCAGTGCGAAGCCGTGGTTCTGCGCGGTGATCGAGATCCGCCCGGTCTCATGCTCGACAACCGGGATATTGATACCGCGGTGGCCGAACTTCATCTTGTAGGTCTTGCGGCCGAGGGCGCGGCCGAGGATCTGGTTGCCGAAGCAGATGCCGAACAGCGGCAGGCCCTGCTCCAGCACCCCCTGGGTGATCGCGACCGCACCGTCCTGGGTGGCCGGGTCACCGGGACCGTTGGACAGGAAGACGCCGTCCGGCTTCAGCTCCCGGATCTGGTCCAGGGTGACGGTCGAGGGCACCACGTGCACCCGCATGCCGCGCTGGGCGAACATGCGCGGCGTGTTGGTCTTGATGCCGAGATCGACCGCGACCACGGTGAAGCGCCGGTCACCGCTCGGTTCGATCGTGTACAGCGCGTCGGTGCTGACCTCTTCGGCCAGGTCGGCGCCGAGCATCGAGGGCTGGCCGTTGACGCGGGCCAGCAATTCATCGGCGTCGGCCAGCGCCGCGCCGGAGAAGATGCCCGCCTTCATCGAACCGCGGGTGCGCAGGTGGCGCACCAGCGCGCGGGTGTCGATGCCTGCAATGCCGACGACGTGCTGGCGGTCCAGCTGGTCCTGCAGGGTGCCGGTGGAGCGCCAGTTCGACGCGACCCGCGAGGCGTCGCGGACCGCGTATCCGGCGACCCAGATCTTGGCGGATTCGTCGTCCTCGTCGTTCCAGCCGGTATTGCCGATCTGCGGGGCCGCGGCCACCACGATCTGGCGGTGATAGCTGGGGTCGGTGAGGGTCTCCTGGTACCCGGTCATCGCGGTGCAGAACACCGCCTCACCGAGTGTTTCGCCAACAGCACCGAAGGCCGTGCCGCGGAAAACCCGACCGTCCTCGAGCACCAAAGCTGCCTGTTCTTGCCCTCCCGCCACCCGGCCACCGCCCCCCATCGAATCGCTCCGCGATCCTGCATTCATTCGTCGTCTCCCGTCATCGCCCTGGCCCACGCCGGGTACACCGTCTTGTCGTCACCTCGGAAACCGGTATCTATCTCGGTTCCGGTCGGCAGCTTCCAGCGAATTACCAGCACTCCATCTTCCGTCATTACCTTGCCCGCATGTCCGCGTTCGGTCCGCACGGCCGTAATGGATTCCTGCGGAATCCACAGCACCGTCGCACCGTCGCGCTCGAGCAGAATCCCCCGTTCGAACCGCGTGAGTTCCGCCGTGGCCCGGAAACCCAAGTCGCCCACCGTGATCCGGTCCTGCCAGCTGGGCGCGATGGTGCTGCCGAGATACAGCCCGGTGGTCGGCTCGAGCACCTGGGCGCCGAGATCACCCGGCACATGTGGTAGTTCGCCGATGCGTGCCACCTGGCGTGCGGCGCGGTTCTGCCAGCCGCGATACATCAGCCAGATGCACAGGGCGAACAGCACGAGCAGCCCGACCACCCACAGCGTTCTTTCCACTTACGGACCTCCCACCGCCTTGCCCTCACGGGCGGTTACCCGGCCTCGCAGCAACGTCGTTGTCACCCGAGCCGGGAACGTCATATCGTCGAACGGCGTGTTGTTCGAAATGCTGGCGAGCTCGGCGGCCCGCACGGTCCAGGTCGTATCCGGATCGACCAGCGTGAGATTGGCCGGTTCGCCCACCTCGATCGGGCGACCGTGCCCGTCGAGTCCGACGATCTCGGCCGGACGCTCGCTCATCACCCGGGCGACGCCGCGCCAGTCCAGCAGGCCGGGTTCGACCATGGTCTGCACGATGATCGACAGCGCGGTCTCCAGGCCGAGCATGCCGGGGCGGGCGACGGCGAATTCGCAGCACTTGTCCTGTTCGGCATGCGGGGCATGGTCGGTGGCGACGCAGTCGACAATCCCCTCGGCCAGCGCCTGCCGCAGTGCGACGGTATCGGAGACCTCGCGCAGCGGCGGGTTCACCTTATTGACCGCGTCGTAGGTCTCCAGGCGCGAATCGTCGAGCAGCAGATGGTGCGGGGTGACCTCGGCAGTAATCGAAATGCCCTGTGCCTTGGCCCATTTCACCAGTTCGACGGTGCCAGCGGTGGAGGCGTGACAGATGTGCACGCGGGCACCGGCGTCGCGGGCCAGCAATGCGTCGCGCGCGACGATCGACTCCTCCGCGGCGCGCGGCCAACCGGCCAGGCCGAGGCGGGCCGCGGTCGGACCCTCATGTGCGACAGCGCCCTTGGTCAGGCGCGGCTCCTCGGCATGCTGGGCGATCAATACACCGAGGGAGTTCGAGTACTCCAGCGCGCGGCGCATGAGCAGCGGGTCGTAGACGCAGTGGCCGTCATCGGAGAACATGCGCACCGCGCCGACTCCGGCGGCCATGGTGCCCATTTCGGCGAGTTGCTTACCTTCCAGGCCGACGGTGACCGCACCCACCGGATACACATCGACCAGGCCGATCTCCTGGCCGCGCCGCCACACGTGATCGGTGACGACCACCGAATCGGCCACCGGATTGGTATTGGCCATGGCGAAGACCGCGGTGTAGCCGCCGAGTGCCGCTGCGGCGGAACCGGTTTCGATGGTCTCGGTGTCCTCGCGGCCCGGCTCGCGCAAATGGGTGTGCAGATCGACGAACCCGGGCAGCAAGATCTGGCCCTGCGCGTCGATGACCTCGGTGTCCTCGCCGGTGTCGAGATCGGTGCCGATGGCGGCGATCATGCCGTCGCGCACGAATACGTCGATCGGCTCGCCCTCGCCGTACGGCCGAACACCCTTCAGCAGCAGACTCATGCGGCAGCCTCCTGGGTACCGACCAGCAGCCGGAACAGCACGGCCATCCGCATATGCACTCCGTTCGTCACCTGTTGCAGGATCGCCGCCTGCGATGAATCCGCCACGGGCGAGGCGATTTCCATACCGCGCAGCATCGGGCCGGGATGCAGCACCACCGCGTCCGCGTCCAGCATCGCGAGCCTGCGCTCGGACAGCCCGTAGTTGACCGAGTATTCGCGGGCCGACGGGAAGAATCCGCCGTTCATCCGCTCCTGCTGCACCCGCAGCATGAGCACCGCATCCGCACCGGGCAATTCGGCGTCCAGGCTATGTGCGATCCGCGCCGGCCAGGTTTCCGCGCCGACCGGCAGCAGCGTGCGCGGCGCGACCAGTACCACTTCTGCGCCGAGGGTGTTCAGCAGGAACACATTCGAGCGCGCGACCCGGCTGTGCAGAATATCGCCGACGATGACGACACGCTTGCCCTCGATATCGCCGAGACGCTGCCGCAGGGTCAGCGCGTCGAGCAGTGCCTGGGTGGGGTGCTGGTGGGTGCCGTCACCCGCATTGATGATCGCCGGACCGGAGCGGCCCTCGGCCGCTGCCCAGGCATCCATCCACCGCGCGATCTGGTGTGCGGCACCGGAAGCCGGATGCCGAACGATCAGCGCATCGGCACCGGCGGCGTGCAGGGTGAGCGCGGTGTCACGCAGCGATTCGCCCTTGGAGACCGACGAGCTGCTGGCGCTGACATTGATCACGTCCGCGCTCATCCACTTGCCCGCGACCTCGAAGGACACTCGGGTGCGCGTCGAGTTCTCATAGAAGACGGTCATCACCGTGCGGCCGCGCAGGGTCGGCAGCTTCTTCACCTCGCGACCGAGCAGCGCCTGTTCGAAGCGTTCGGCCTCGTCGAGCAGTTCCGTGGCAGTGGCGCGGCTCAGGTCGGTCACCGTCAGCAGATGCTTCACGCCGCCACCTCCCGCACCACGCGACGACCGCGAATGCGCTGGTCGAGGCCGGGGTCGGATCCGGCGAGCCGGTTCACTGCGCTTCCTCCTGATGCAAGTAGACGCCGTCGCGGCCGTCGTGTTCGGTGAGCAGTACAGAGATGTCCTCGCTGCGGGAGGTCGGCACGTTCTTGCCGACGAAATCCGCACGGATGGGGAGTTCGCGATGACCGCGGTCGATGAGCACCGCGAGTTGGACGGCGCGGGGGCGGCCGAGATCACGCAGACCGTCGAGGGCGGAGCGAACGGTGCGGCCGGAGAAGAGCACGTCATCGACCAGCACGACCAGTGCGTCTTCGATACCGCCATCGGGCACCGAGGTCCGTTCCAGCGGGCGGTGCGGGCGGCTGCGCAGATCGTCGCGATAGAGGGTGATATCGAGCGAGCCAAGTGCCGGGCGTACGCCGGAGAATTCCTCGATCTTGTCGGTGAGCCGCGCGGCGAGCGTGGTGCCGCGGGTAGGAATGCCGATCAGCACCACGCGCGGTACGTCCGGCTCGCCCGAATCCAGGGCGGTCTTCTCGATGATCTGATGCGCGATGCGCGCGATGGTCCGGCCGACGTCGGAAGGAGACAACAGCTCACGTCCCGCGCTCACCCACTCCGGGGTGTGTCGCTGCGACGTTTCGGCAGCGCCGGACTTGGCGGCCCGTTCCTCGGGCACGGCCATGCCGACCTCCTTCCCCGCCTCACCGGACGGTCCGTTAAAGGATGTCTTACGGCATGCAGCCTAGCAGCGCCGATTACCCGGCCTTAACCAGGCATATCCTGCTGTGAGCAGGGCCACCCGAGCCCGGTGCGCCGGTCGCCCGCACGTTTCGGATCCTTCGGGCATTCCGGGCAGCGCGACGCAATCGACACCGTTAAGGCTCACGCACCGCGACAACGACTCCGATCTCCGGATCGTGCAACGCCACGGGCCGGTCGAAGGCTGCGACCATATCGTCCCAGCTGTGGAATTCGGTGCGCCAGCCGTGTTCGTCCAGCCAGGTTCTGGCATCGGCCCCGAGGCCGGTGCGCGACCGGTCCACCCCCTCGTCACCACGGACCAGCCGTTTGAGTTCGGTATAGGGTCGGGCATTTTCGTCGACGGCGAAGCGGCTGACGCCGAAACGGCTTCCCGGAGCGGATAATTCGGTCAGTGTGGTGACCACGTGCAGCGCATATTCGTGGGTCAGATAGCCGAGGACGCCCTCATCCACCCAGTGCGTCGGCAGTTCCGGCCGAAACCCGCACTCACCGAGCAACTTTGCCCAGTCCTCGCGCAAATCGGTAGCCAGCACCGCGCGTTCGCAGCGCGGTACCGCCTGCGCCGCGGCGAGGACCGGCTCCTTGAATGCGAAAAGCTCCGGCAGATCGATCTCGAACACTCGCACATCGGCGGGCAGCGGCATGCGAAATGCTCTGGTGTCCAGACCCGCGCCGATCAGCACGATTTGGCGTATCCCCTGTTCGATCGCCTCGGCGACCCGGTCATCGACGAGCCGGACACCGACCGTGCGGCCCTCGAAGAACGTCTCCGCGACCTGTTCGAGCCGCACCCAGCGCTCCGCGCCCCCGTCGACGTCGTCATAGGCGCGGCGCGCGGCATCCACGAACAACCGCGCGAACGGATCGTCGTACAGCCGGTCCGGCCGCGCGGATTCCTTGGCTCGGATCACCGCGACTCCGATCGCGGTCAACGCCACACCCGCCGTCGGCACCTTCGGATGCGTTTCGGTCATTGCCATCTCCCAATAGTTAACTTGCCGCCCGGCTAGTAATCCGGATACAGCGAGGACGCTAGGCTTCTGCTAGCCGGTCGTCAAGCAAAAATGGGAAGGACGCCATGGACGGACGTCGCAGCGATACGCGCGAGCGAATTCGTTCGGTCGCAATGGAATTGTTCTCCGAGCGCGGCTACGAGAAGACCTCCCTGCGCGAGATCGCCGACCGCCTCGGCGTCACCAAGGCCGCGCTCTACTACCACTTCCGCACCAAGGAAGACATCGTCGCCAGCCTCTCCGACGACCTGCGCCGCGGTATCGACGACATCGTGACCTGGGCCGAGAGCACACCATCCGGCCCGGATCGAGCCAATGAAATCCTCACCCGCTACGGCGCCCTCCTCCACGGCATCGGCCGCCCGATGGTGCGCTTCTGGCACGAAAACCAGCCCGCCTTCCGCCAACTCGATTTCGGTTCCAGCATGCGCTACCAATTCCGCGTCCTCGCCGACCTCATGGCCGGTACCGACCGCCCAGCCCTCGCCGTCTTCCGGGCCCGCGAAGCCCTCCTCGCCATCAGCTGGAGCACCGCCATGAGGGGCGATCTCCCGCTCACCGATGACGAGTGCTACGCCGAAGCCGTCGATATCGCCAAGGACATCCTCACCAAGAACTGAATTGATGTCCGTTTCTCGCTAGCACATATGTTCGAACCGGCGTAGATTCGGCGGCATGTCGACACCGCTGCAAGGATCGCTGCTCGACGGATTCGGTGAGATCGAGGTCGGAAGCCTTACCGGCATTCGACGGACGATATTGACCCATGGGGCATGGGTGGATGTGCTGCCCGGGTGGTTGTCGGGGGCGGATGCGCTGTTCGAGCGGCTGGTAGCCGGGGTGTCGTGGCAGGCGGAGCGGCGGCCGATGTACGACCGGGTGGTGGATGTGCCCCGGCTGCTCCACTTCTACGAGGAGGGTGCGACGCTGCCGGACCCGTCACTGGACGAGGCGCGGGCGGCATTGAGTGCGCACTACCGCGACGAGCTCGGCGAGCCGTTCCGCACCGCGGGACTCTGCTACTACCGCGACGGGCGCGACAGCGTGGCCTGGCATGGCGATACTTTCGGACGCGGGGCGACCGACGACACCATGGTGGCCATCGTTTCGATCGGTGCGCCGCGAGCGCTACTGCTGCGACCGCGCGGGGGCGGCGCGAGCATTCGATATCAGGTCGGCCACGGCGATCTGCTGGTGATGGGCGGCTCGTGCCAGCGCACCTGGGAGCATGCGGTACCGAAGACACGCAAGCCGACCGGCCCGCGGATCAGCATTCAATTCCGGCCGCGCGGCGTCCGCTGAGTGACGCGGCCGACGATTTGTTGACCTCAACCAAGGTTGAGATCAGAAGCTGATCTGCATGAGCGCAAAGACAATTCAGCCGATGGTCGAGGACAACACGGTCGACCACGCCGACGATATCGCCGCGATCGAGCAGATCATCGCCAATGTCCAGACCGCGTACAACACCAATGACGCCGAATTGATGACCGCCGACTTCACCGCCAATGCGGCGGTGGTC
Organism: Nocardia sp. NPDC004604; assembly: GCF_040609795.1. Taxonomy (NCBI): domain Bacteria; kingdom Bacillati; phylum Actinomycetota; class Actinomycetes; order Mycobacteriales; family Nocardiaceae; genus Nocardia; species Nocardia sp. NPDC004604. Next base: position 251,080 of record NZ_JBEXLC010000001.1, on the reverse strand, counting down.
AATGCGGTCGGCGCCCTCATGGTCGGCAAAGATGCACTGTTCGAGGCGAATCGACAGGGACTGGCGGGATTCCTGAAGGATCAGTACGTCCGTTACGACGTCGCCGACATTGTCTTCCTGCGGCCCGATATCGCGATCGCGCACAAGGTCGCGCGTGCGACAACCGCCGATGGTGCACTGATCGATCTCGATCACGCCATGATCGCGTTGTACGTCCTGGTGAAGGAGAACGGTCGGTGGTGGACCGCGGCCAGGCAGAACACGCTGGTTCCGCAGGCGAAATAGCCGCACGGAAAGGGCAGCGGCGACGCTGCCCCTTCGCATGATCAGTTCGGCGCGAGCGGTTCCGCGGTAGTGCGTTGTTCAGGAGTCGGAAAACGACGTCGGCGAACGGTCGCGGCATGCGACCAGATCGCCCGCTGGACCTCCTCCGTCGGCGCGCGCCCGCCCCGTCGGGCCAGCACCTCGGCGCGGGCCTGGCGTGCGACATTCACATTCCGGCGGTACTGCCGGAAGATCTGCACCTCACCATTGCGGTCTTCATCCAGGTACTCATAGTCCATGCCGTAGTACGCATAAGTGCCGAGCGTCGCGAGCATGGTCCCCCACGAACGCAGCTGATCGGCTGCCCCGAAAATCGTCACCAGGCCGCCGATGCGATCGACACGCTCCCATCCGGTGGGGATATCAACGAAATTCCAGTCCCGCTCCCCCGGCCCCTTCGCCCGCCACTCCCGCAGTTCGGCCACCGCTGCGTCCAGTCCGAAGGTCTGCCAGCGGACGGTCCCCTGCGAACCATCGCGGAACGGCAGCCGCCTGCGCAGGCCGATGGCTGCGGCGCGGGTGAATACGGTCAGATCCGAGGGCACCAGCACAATCGGATCCGAGGGCGCGGCATCGAACGGATTCGGATCCAGATGCGCCGGATCGATCACCATGAGCGTGCCCGGCCGTCGCTGATAGGCCAGCCCCCACAGCAGCCGGGCGAGCACCCGCGCGCCGCGCCAATCGGAGAGCACATGCCAGGTGTCGTGAAAACGATTGGTGGCGAAGCGGAAATCGCTGCCGGGGCGCAGGCTCAGCACCGTGTACACGCGCCCATCGAGCACCATGGTGCGTCGATGCAGTTTCAACATATTGTCGGTGGCCGAACCCGGGCGCGGCCGTTTGTATTGCGCGGCCACGTTCACCTCCAGTCCGCCTCGCGTGCGTTCCAGGAGACCACGGCCGTCCGCGAGCGGCAACGGATTATTTCGCCGGGCAATCGAGAGGAACAGTGTTCCGGAGCACAGCGCCGACCGGCCCGCCCCGATAGATTGGCGTTATGAGCAATCCTGGGGCGGGGGTTTTGGCCGTGATGCCGCTACATACGATCAGCGAGGTCTACGGCGAATCCGGACTGCGTGAACGACTCCTTTTCGAAATCGCCGAACTATCCGACGCCGAGCGTCTCACCGCCGCGCTGGATCTGGCCACCGAACTGCATCGCGATGATCGCTACGGGCGCGAACCGTATTTGAGTCACCTATTGCGCGTCGCGATTCGGATCGTCAGCCATTACGAGGTGCGCGACCCGGACGTCATCGCGGCCGGACTGCTGCATGATGCGGTCGAGGATCATCCCGTGGAACTGGCCGGAGCCCGTCCAGGCTCGCCGACCGATGCCGCACTCGCCGAACTTTCCGCGCGATTCGGTGCCCGTGTCGCCGAACTCGTCGCCGCCGTCACCAACCCCGAACCGGATCCGGCTGTGGATCGGCACGAGCAATACCGGGAACACGTCGCGGCCAATCTTGATCGCGCGCCCTGGGCCCGCATCGTCAAACTCTCCGATTTCACCGATAACGGTGTCGGCATCCTGTATGCCGACAGTCCGGCAATGCGCAGACTCGCCACCAAATACCGCCCGCTCACCGATATCTATCGCGAACTCGTGACCCGCCAGGACACGCCGCTTGCCGAGCACGTCAAACGCCGCATCCTGCACCAGCTCGATAGCGCCGACGAACGTTTCGACGCCATCCTCGCGCGGGATCAGGGCTGACCATTTCGAGCGACCTGCAAGCAGTCGCTACGCTCCATTTCGAGCGACCTGCAAGCAGTCGCTACGCTCCATTTCGAGCGACCTGCAAGCAGTCGCTACGCTCGCACCACCGATTCGACCAGTTGACGAACCGCCGCGAGCAGGCGACCGGTCTCCCCCGCACGCGCCAGCCGCGGCACCTGTTCACCGCCCAACGCGCCGAGCAGCAACCTGCCCACCACCTCGGCATCCAGATCCGGGCGGGCCTCCCGCAGCAGCGCGACGATATGCGCGTCCCAGAATTCGTGGATCTCGGCGGCCCGTGGATGCGGCGGGCCCTGTAGGTAGGCAACCGTCAACTCGATGTTGTCGGTCATCAATCGGACGAATGCCTCGAAGAAGGCCACCAGCCGCTCCCCGGCCGGCGCCCCTGGTCCCAGTGGCGGCGGTCCGGTCCGCACGGCATCCATCAGCGCGAATGTGCCCTCGGCGATCAGTTCGTGCAGCAATCCGGCGCGATTGCCGAAGCGATGGAAGATCGTGCCCTTGCCGACCCCGGCAGCGGCCGCGACACGATCCATGGTGAGCGCGTCGGCACCGTGTTCGGCGAGCAGCGCGGCGGTCGCGGCCAGTATCGCCTGCCGGTTCCGTGCGGCATCCGCGCGTTCCCTCGGACGTTCGTCGGTCATTCCACCACTTTCATTGACAAGTTGACCGTCGGTCCATATTGTTTCCGAGACATCTGGACCGACAGTCAAGTTATGGAGTTATCGATGCAGGCAATCGTAATGACGGGCGTAGGCGGACCCGAGGTCCTGGTCGCCCAGGACGTCCCGGCACCGCATCCCGGCCCGGGCGAGCTGGTGATCCGAACCGAGGCGATACCGGTACTGTTCCCGGAGACCAAACTGCGCTCGGGCGAGTTCCCGATGCCGGTCGAGCCACCGGTGGTCTTCGGCTTCCAGGCCGCCGGTGTGGTCATCGAGGCCGGAGCCGGGGTCGATGCGGCATTGATCGGCCGACGCGTTGCGTTGGATACCGTCGGCTTCGGCTCCTACGCCGAATTCGTCTCCGCGCCAGCGTCTTCCGCTACCCCGATCCCCGACGGCCTGGCATCGGCCGATGCGGTCGCGGTCCTGATGAACGGTTCGGTGGCGCTGCCGCTACTCGAGACTGCGGCACTCACCGGCACCGAAACCGTGCTGATCGAAGCCGCCGCAACGGGAGTCGGTAGTGCACTCACCCAGCTCGCCAAGGAGCGCGGCGCGGCGCGCGTCATCGCAACCGCGGGTGGTCCCGAAAAGTGCGCACGGGCCAGGGAATTGGGGGCCGATGAGGTCATCGACCACAACGCTGCGGACTGGCCCACCCGACTGGCCGAAATCCTCGACAGTACAACGCTGGACGTCGTCTTCGATTCGATCGGCGGCGCCAGCGCCCTCGCTCTGCTCGATACCATGACCCCGTTGCGTGGCCGAATGCTCAGCTACGGTTGGCTTTCCGGCGCTCCCGCCCAGGTCTCGGCCATGGATCTGATCACCCGCAGCCTCACCCTGACCGGTTGCGCCGGGCCGAACTGGCTCGCCGAAGTAGCGCGAGCCCGCCCCGCGGTCCTGAACCGAGCCGCCACCGGAACCCTCACTCCCCGTGTCGATTCGGTGCTGCCACTCGACCAGGCGGCCAAGGCACACCAGCTCATCGAGGAGCGCTCCCCCATCGGCAAGATCATCCTGCAGCCCTGATTCCGGCGGGTTCGCGGGCATCTATCGCAGGAGCAGATACGTGAAATTGACTGTGGCCTTTGATATTTCCCGTGAACCATGGAATTCACCGCATGCATTGTTGCACTGTGCGCATGCAATCGATGCCGCTGACGCGGGCCGTCAGGGCCGCCGCGCGAAGGCGGGCGCATGTTCGGGCAGGATGCCCCGGGCGATCAGGAACGGGGGGACGGTCCGCAGCACGGGGATTCGACGCAGTACCCGCACCGCTAAGGGGGCCTCGGCGGCATTGGCGATATCGATTCGGCCGGATAGCGCGGGGCGAATCGCGAAGGCGTGCAGAAATCGTTGCATGCCCTGGGTGACGGATGTCGGGATGCTGCGGCGGCGCTGCACCTTGGCCAGGTCATGGGTTGTCACCGTGCCCGAAGCCAATGGTGCGGCCAGGATTCTCGCGGTGGCGACGGCGTCCTGGACAGCGAGGTTGATACCCACGCCCCCCGCCGGGGACATCGCGTGGGCGGCGTCGCCGATACAGAGCAGGCCGTCGGTGTACCACTTGTCCAGGCGATCCAACTTCACTTCGAGCAGTTTCACATCGTCCCAGTCCCGCAGCGCATCAACCCGATCGCGCAGCCACGGCGCGGTGTCGGCCATGCTGCGCACGATATCGGCGACGGGACCGCGGCGGGCCACCGCATCACTGCCCTTGGCGATGAGGGTGGCGACCTGCCAGTAGTCGCCGCGGTCCAACATGACCACGGCGCGTTCGGCGCTGAGCAGCGCGAGCAATCCGGCCGGGTCGATATCGGTGCGTGGCAGGCGGAACCACCACACATCCATCGGCGTCGGCCAGCGGTGCGACCTGAGCCCGGCCGCGGCCCGCAGCACCGAGTCGCGGCCATCGCAGGCCACTGTGAGATCGGCCCGGATCTCACCGGTGCCGCCGTCGCGGGTCCGATAGGTGACCCCGGTGATCCGGCGACCTTCCCGAATCACCCCTGTCGCCTCGGTATTCATGCGCAGCAGGAAGGTCGGTTCGCTATCGGCCGCCCGCGCCAACAGGTCGAGCAGATCCCACTGCGGCACCATCGCGATGTATTTGTATTTGCCGGGCAGGTGCTCGAGGCTGAACACGGCCTGCACCGAACCGCGGATCGGCAGTTGGACCGTATTCAGTTTGCGCGCGGGGAGTTTCGCGAATTCCTCCGCCAGCCCGAGTTCATCCAGCAGGTCCAGGGTTGTGGGATGTACGGTGTCGCCGCGGAAGTCGCGCAGGAAGTCCTTGTGCTTCTCCAGGACGGTCACATCGATACCGGCGCGGGCGAGTAGGAGTCCGAGCACCATTCCGGCTGGACCGCCACCGACCACCAGACACGTCGTGCGCTCGGCCACGCGGGGCCTCCCTCCGTGCTTGCGCGCCGGACGGACATTCCGCGGGCGCGGATGTATCGGTTCCCTTGGCTCAGCTCCATGGTAGGCCGCGTGGCCGAGCGAAGGTCCGGAAATCGTCACCGCGCCAACCGAAACCCGCCGATAACAGCTGGTCAGCGGCGCAGGATGAAGAAGTAAGGTTCGCCCATCTCCCGCATATCCATGACCCCGAGCAGCGTATCCGCAGCTACGCGCCGGAAGTGGTCGATGATCGGCAGGTGGTCGTAGACCATCGCGGCACTCACCACACCGCGGTACTCGATATCGCGCAAACGCGCTGCGGGCCTGCGTGTTCGGATTGCCGGACCGATCACCGGCAATAACTTCCGTACCGCCTCGACACCCGCGACCGGCACCTTGCCGGCCAGGCCGAGGGGGACCCGGCGCGGATCGACGGCGAAGATATTTCCCGATGCGTCGGCGAACAGCAGCGGATGCACCGAATCCGGATCGTCGAACTGTTTGCCGTACCAGCCCGAGGCGACGAGCACTCCGGCGAACGGATGTCCGGTATCGAGTTCCTCGCCCCGCCAGCGTCCGAGCGTGACCTCTGCGACCCTGGCCGCGGGCAAACGATCGAACAGCTCCCACGCATGCTCCGCGGTGCACCGACCACCGAGCAGTTCCGCCAGCTCGACAGCGGCTGACCCCGCGTCTCCCACCTCGGCCATCTCCAACCCTCTCACCGACCGAAACATTGCAAGAGAAACCCTATCTGTCTCTCAAAGACTCGGTACGACCGCCACCCCGGACCGAATCCCCACCCGGGAAGGCGGCACCAGCCTCAGAAGGGCGCGTCGGCCGCGATCTGCCCGACCTCCGGCAGATAGGGGTCGAGTTCCCCGGATTCGAAGCGCGACATACCGATGACATGCCAGAACTGTCCGGCGGTATTGCCTTCGAACTTGTAGCGACCATCCGGCGCGAGCGCCGCCCATCCTTCGGCCAGACCGAGCAGAATCGCCCGGATCGACGGCACGACGCCGACATCATCCTGCGGACGCGACCACACGATGATGTTCCCGTCATCGCCACCACTGGCCAATACCCGGCCGGACGGGTCGAAGCTCAGCGACCAGACCCGACGCTTATGTCCTTCGAGCGTATGCAGATGACGTCCGGATGCCATATCCCACAGTCGGACGACCAGATCGTCGCCGCCGGTGGCCAAGGTGCCGGTGTGCGGGTCGACCGCGGCGGTCCACAGTCGGCCGGTGTGCCGGGTCAGGGTGTGCAGCGCGTCGCCGGATTCGACATCCCAGATGCGGGCCGTGGTGTCCCACGAGACGCTGGCCACCCGACCGTCGTGGAAGGCGACCGCATACACCCGGTCCCGGTGACCGCGCAGCGCCCGCAGGAACCGGCCGGAGCGCACATCCCACAGCCGCACGATGGAATCGTCACAGCCGGTGGCCATCAGCGTGCCGTCGGCACTGAATGCGATCGAGCGCACCCGCCCGCGATGTTCGGCGCAGACGGCGTGCAGCGCACCGGTGGTGCGCACCCAGATGATCACCGTATCGTCGTCGTTGGCGGTGGCCACGAAGTCGCCGGTGGGGTCGAAGGCAATCGCCCAGATCGGCGCGGATTCGACAGTGATGTGCCGCTCGTACAGGTCGGTATCGAGATTGAACAGGCTGAGCCGCCCGTCGTTGCCGACCATGCCGAGCTGCTGCGGCCGCACCGCGCTGAACACCGCCGATTCGAAGGTGAGCAGGCGATCCTCGCTACCGATCAGCCTGCGGACCAGCCGACCGGTCACCGGGTCCCAGAGCCGCACCACACCGTCGTTGCCGACTCCGGCGAGCAGTGTGCCGTCGGTGTTGAATGTGACGGTGCGGACCTGGCGGCCGTGACCGGTCAGGGTGTGTTTGCAGGTGCCGGTGACCGGATCCCAGAGTCGGGTGGTGAATTGGTCATCGGTAATGGCCAGTTGGGCGCCGTCCGGGCGGAAGGCGAACGGCCAGATCGAGCCGGTGTGTGCGGTGAGCCGGTGCCGCAGTTCCCCGGTCGCGCTGACGCGCAGGCACACCAGCCCAGCGCTGTCGCCCGAGGCCAACAGTTCGCCGGACGGATCGAAGGCCAGCCAGTAGATGGCCGCACTGTGGTCGGTCAGCGCCTGTCGTTCGACACCGGTGTCGGCATCCCACAGCCGCAGTCCGCCATCGGTATCCCCGCTCGCCAGGATCGGCAGATTCGGATGGAAGGTCACGGTGTACACCCGTCCGGTATGACCGGGCAGATCACGAATCTTGCGGCAGCTCAGCGGATCCCAGAGCGCCAGGGTGCCGTCGACGCCGCCGACCGCGAGCAGCTCACCGGTCGGGTTGAACGCGACCCGGAACACCGAGCCGGCGGCACCGCTGAATTGGCCGCTTTCCCTTCCGGTTTCGATATCCCACAGCCGTACGGTCCCGTCTCGGTAGGAGGCCGCGACCAATGGTCCGTGAATCGCCAGGCTGTAGATCAGTTCTCGGTCACTGGCGGCGGGGCGGCATTCGTGGCGGAGTTCGCCGCTGGGCAGTGTCCAGAGGCGCAGCACCCCTTCGGCGTCACCGGTGGCCAGCAGATCACCGGCGGGGCTGAGTACCACGGGCCATGGCCAGTTCTTGTGCCCCTGCAGAATTCGGCGCAGTTCACCGGTGGCGGCATCCCAGATGGCGACGGTGCCGTCACCTGATCCCGTGATCAGCACCGTCTCGGTGAAGGCCACCGCGAAGGCTCTGGCCCGATGTGTCTGCAGCGTGCGCAGCGGTCTACCGGTCTCGCTATCGCAGATGAGCACGCCGCCGTCATCGCTGCCGATGGCGAGGGTGCCGCCGTCCGGATTGTAGGCGACCGGCTGCGGCAGTCTGCCGTGTCTGGCGTGGAAGCCGTGCCGGACTCCGATTGCGGCCGGGGCGAATTCGGTCTGTGCCGCGGCCCCGGGCACCCAGGCCGCGCCGCGCAGATCGGTGCCGCTGGGGGTGCCGGTGACATCGATCAGGGCGGCGCGGGTCCAGCGGCTGCCGCTCGCCCGCGACCCGGTCAGATCGGTGTGCACCAGTCGCGCACGGGTCAGATCGGCCGCGCCGAGATCCGCGCCGACCAGGCTGGCCTCGTCGAGCCGGGCGCCGACCAGCCGCGCACCGTGCAATACGGCGCGGTCCAGGTTGGTGCCGACCAACCGGGCGCCGGTGAGGTCGGCTCCGGTGAGATCGACATCGCGCAGATCCCGGTAGGATAGATCTTCCCCTACCAGGCTCGCACCGCGCAGGTCCGCGGTCGGCGCGGTACGCAGCCTGGTTGTCACCCGAATGGCATTGGTGCGCGAGACATCATCGGCCGCCTGGTCCGCAAGCACACCTTCGGCCCACGCACGCAATGCCCGGTTGTCGGCGAGATCGCAGAGAAAGTCGATCGAAAGTTGCGATAGCGGCGCTTGGGCGAGCTGTACGGGCGCTGCGGTTCCGACCTCGAACTGTTCGGCAATGTGGTTGGCCACCAACCATTCCATTACCGAGGAATGGATGAAGCCGAACAGGTTGTCCTCGGTGCGCACCAGCAGACTGCCGGAGCCGATGGCATGTGCCGACTGCTGCACCGACAGGCGCGTCGACCCGGTCAGTTCGGCCAAACCCGCCGCCACCTCGGTCAATTCGGATAGCCGCAGATACGGTTCGGCGGTCTCCCAGCTGCGCAGTGCGAATGCGGTCACCCCCAGCCACAATTCGTGCAGGCGCAGCCCGGGCAGTGCGCCGGCGACGCCCGCGGTCCGGTCGGCCTCATAGGTCAGCCAGGATTCCAGGATCTCCCGGTACAGCCCGGCCGGACCCACCGCCTGCTTGGCGCCCGCGGCCGCGCGCAGCCGCCGTTCGTCCAGATCGGCAATGAAGCCGAGCATTCTCGGATTCTGTGCGAGTCCGAGCAGATCTTCGATACCGGTGATCAACCCCATTCGGGCATCCGCGCGGCGCACATCGCCGCCGTAGCGGTTGGTCAGGAAGGCGTGGATCTGTGCGGGGGCGAAGTCCTCGATGCTGACGATGCGTCGATCCTGGAGCAGCCCGACTCTTTCGCCGAGCGCGGTGAGCACCTGGGCGCGGGATTCGAAGTGCTGGGTCCGGCTCGCCACAATGATCTTCGCCTTGCCGACCGCGGCTTGCAGCAGGGTCTCCAGATGGTCGGCGGCGAAGTCGTAGCTGATCCTGGTGACGAGTTCGTCGAAACCGTCGAACAGCAACACCACGCGGCCCTCGCGCAGCATGTAGTGCAGCGCCTTGAGATCGATCCGATCCTCACCGTGGTTGGCCAGATGTGCGGCGACCAGACCGTCCACCGAATGCGTTTTGTCCAGTGCACGCAGATCGATGAGGATCGGGATCAGCGCGGGCATGGTTTCGGTGATGCGCCGGGCCAATTCGCGCAGCGCGAAGGTTTTGCCGCGGCCGAAATCGCCGAGTACCAGGATGAATCTGCCGTGGTCGGCGGCGACCACCTTCATCAGTTCACCGACCAGATCGTCACGGATCAGTTGGTCACCGTGTTCCAGGATCCGGAAGCGTTGCGGCACATACAGATCCGGCGGATAGGTGCGATCGCTACGCAACCGCGCGGCCTGATGGGTGAGATAGTCGTCCAGATCGAGCAGGCCCTGGAATTCGGTGAAGCTGCGCACCCGCAGACCGTGGCTGGCGGCCTCCTCGCGCAGTGAACGCGGCGGCGGCGCACCGCGATAGACGAGTTCGGAACCGTATTCCGGATCGTGGCCGAGGAAGTCCTCCACCACCTGCCGCGTCATATCGCCGACGTGCACACCGATGCGCCACTGGGCGATGACCTCGTCGTACTCCCTGGTAATGAGCAGATGCGGTGGCTCCACCTCGACGCGGCGGATTTTCGCACCGGGATAACGGGTTTCGCATACCTCGGCGACGCGCTCGAGCAGCCGCCCGTGCGGGTCGACCGCCGGTGCCTCGGTGGGCGGTTCGGGGAGTTCGGGCTCGTCCGGACCGAGGAGTTCGGGTTGTTTGGCCGTTGGCAGCGCAGCCGTGGTCTTCAACCAGTCCAGCTCGAGTTGCCCGGTCGTATCACCCCGGCCGGAGAACCGGGCCAGTCCCGCGGCGGTGAGCTGGATGATCTCATCGCGGCCCGGCGCGGCGGCGGGCAGCACGGGTAGTGTGCCGTCGAGCCGATCCAGATGCGGCCCACCGGGTCCCGGGCCGTGCACCAGCAGATTCAACCGGCTGCCGAGCAGCCGCGACAGGGTGTCGGCGTCGCGCAGCAGATCCGGATCATGCGCGGGCGTACCAGCACCGGGCAGCGGATCGTGCCGGATGACGCCGAGGCGCAGCCATCCGTTCTCCTCGAACGGGCGCAGCCGCTCGGCAAACCACGCCGCCTGGGGTTCCCCGATCCGGCCGTAATCGTCCTCGGGCAGATGGGTTGCGGCCATGGTGGAATTCAATCCGGCCACCACGACACGCAATTCGGGAATCGGGAACAGCGTCCATGGCTGTCCGACATCGAAGACGAGGTGATCCAGCCCCTGATACAGCGCGGCGAACATCCGCGCGTACTGCTCCAGCTTCGGGAAGTACGGCGGCTGCGGCTTGCGATCGCGGGCCTCGCAGCCCAGGAAGTACGCGTGGCAGGCGGGTTTGGATACATCGTGATTGCCGGGCACCACGATCAGCCGATCCGGACCGAGACCGAGTAGCGTGCGCAGTCCGCTCAGAAAGGTCAGCGCCTCGTCGACCTCGCGCGGACGGCCGGATTCGGTCATATCGCCCGAGACCACGATCAGATCCGGCTTGGTCACCCCCTGATTCACCAGATGGGTGACATTTGCGTGGATGCGCGCCTGCAATTCGGCCGCGGTGCTCGGCTCGTCCGGACCGAGCAGGCCGCGACCGAATCGTGGTCCCGCCACATGCAGCACCGAAATGCCGGTGCGCTGCTCGTCGCGCTGCGCGGCACCGGGAAAGGCCGGAGCCGACACCGGCGTGCGGCGGCGCAGCACGGATTCGACAGTGTCCGAAATGGTTTCGGCGGCAAACCGGTCCGGCCCATGGCCAGGGCCATCATGCGGAAAGCCCGGTTCCGACGGCGGCTTGGCCCGCCCCGCGAGTAGATGTCCGACCCGCTCCAGCAGGATTCGGCGCGCCTCATCGGCGCTGGGCACCCGTACCAGATCGAGATAGGTGATGGTGGCGAGCAGGCCCTCCAGCGCGCATTCGGCGATGCGCACCGGCATCAGCTTGCCCGGATCGGTTCGGTAGGCCGCCTGCCATTCCATGGTTCCGTAGTACGAACCGAGATAGTTCTCCGACAGCACGACCAGCACCACCGCCGATTCGCGCACGCCGCGATCCATAAAATCGATGAAGTTCGTGCCCGGTACAAAATCCCAGGCCTGGATGAGGGTGGTGTAGCCAGCGCTCTCCAACTGCCAGGCCAACCAGGTGGCCCAACGCTCGTCGGCCGGTGAATAGCTGATGAAGAAGTCCCGCCGCCCGCCCGAAGTCACAGCATCAGTATGCCCCGAGGGGTCGCCACACCAAACGGAAGAAGATCAATGCGAAGCGAGGCGAATAGAGAAGTGCCCCAGCCGATATGCTGCATGATGGGGCATGTGTCCGAACAGGTCGATTCCACTGCGGAGAACCCGCCGTCGAGTGCCCTGACGTCCACACCGGCGCCCAGATGGGGGCTGAGCACGCTGGATCGGGTCCGGCTCGGACTGTTCGCGGCCGGGCTGCTGTGTGTGGCAACCGGGTTGCTGCCGCGGGCCGAGGCCGCCGACAATATGCGCCGGATCGGGCCACTGCTGCTGTTCCTGTGCAGTGTGATTATTCTCGCAGAGCTCACCCGACAGGCGAAGGTCTTCGATGTGATCGCCCACCGGCTGGCCATTTTGGGCCGGGGCTACTATCCGGCGCTGTTCCTGCTCTGTGTGCTCTTTGCATCGGCGACCACCACCCTGCTCAATCTCGATACCACCGCCGTCCTGCTCACCCCGGTTATGCTCGCGCTGGCCACACCGGCCCGCATTCCGCCGCTGCCCTTGGCAATGACCACGCTCTGGCTGGCCAATACAGCGAGTCTGCTGCTGCCGGTCTCCAATCTCACCAATCTCCTCGCCGCCGATCGAGTCGCGTTGCGCGCCACCGATTTCGCGGCGCGGATGTGGGCGCCGCAGTTGGTATCGATCATCGCGACGATGGTGTGCCTATGGATCTGGTATTGGCGGCGCGGGCGACGCGAGACCGACCGATACGTACCGCCGGAGCCGATCCGCCCAGAGAATGCCAGTGAGCGCACGCTGCTCTACACGACGGCGGGCGCATGTCTGCTTTTCATCCTGGCAATACCGTTCGTGGGTGACCGGATCGGCATCGCTGCCACCCTCGCCGCCGCCATCGCGGTGACGGCCTTCGCGATCCTGGACCGATCCTCGTTGCGCTGGTCGCTGATCCCCTGGCAACTCCTGGTTTTCGTGGTCGGACTGTTCCTGCTGGTGCCGACGCTGAGCCGATTCGGTCTCGCCGATGCGATGCGCGCGCTGATCGGTGACGACTCCGGCACTGTCGGGGCCTTCCGCGCGGCCGGGGCCGGGGCCGGACTATCCAATGTCGCCAATAATCTTCCGGCCTACACGGCCGGTGAGGCGGTCATTCCCGAACATCATGGGGATCAGTCACTCGGCCTGTTGATCGGCACGAATATCGGGCCGATTGTGACGCCGTGGGCGTCGCTGGCCACTCTGCTGTGTCTGGAGTTCTGCCGGAAGCACGGGGTGCGGGTGCCGATGCTGCGGTTCGTGCTCACCGGCCTCGGGCTGGCAGTGGTCGCGACGGCAGGAGCGGTCGCGGCACTACTCGTGACCGGATAGCCGCACTTCACCTCAGCCCGGCAGACCGGTGACGATGATGTCGGCGGCCGACTTGACCAGTAGCGTCAGCTCCGGGAGCATTTCGCCGCTCGCGGCAATGAAGTTCACCTCACCGATGGGCAGATCGAGGCGATCATCGAGCGGTGCGCCGTCGAAATCGGTAAGGTGCAGGCCGGATTCGCGGGCAAGCAAGGTTCCGGCCGGGAGATCGACGAAACCGGCGCGATAGCCGACGAAGCCGTCGATATCGCCGCGCGCGAGCATGACCCAGCACAACAGCGGCGACCAGAGTTGGATCAGACGGCGCGAGCCGGATTCCAGGGACAGACGCAGGGCACGTGCGGCCGCATCGGTGCGACCCACCGGATACCCCTGCAACCAGGCCAGGGTCGGCGCGGATGCGCTGGACCGATGTGCCGGGCGGCGGACCGGGCCGCCGGGTCCGCTCGCGCCGCCGCCGCGCACGGCCGACCAGGTGCGGTCCGATACCGGCTCGTGAATTACGCCGAGTACCGGGATTCCGTTGTGGCACAGGGCGATACCAACCGTGCAGACCGGCAGGCCGATGGCGATGTTATTGGTGCCGTCCAGCGGATCGACGACCCAGCACCAGGCATCGTCCACCCCATCGAGACCTGACTCCTCGGCGAGGATGCGGTGATCGGGAAAGGCCCGACGTATATGGCCGACAATGAGATGTTCGGCGCGTACATCCAGATCAGTGACCAGATCACCGGCCGCATCCTTGACCCGCACGGTCAGCGATCCGGCCAGACCCGCACGAATCGCCCGACCCGCCTCGACCGCCGCCTCGACCGCGACCGACCGCGCGAGCGCGAGGATCGCCTCCGGCGGCTTTTCGCGCAATGCCCCGATCCGGACCGCATCGGCCCGATTCACCTGGGGGACAGCCAGATTCATCACGTCGCTCGCTCGCATCGGTCCTCCAGCTGTTCCGGCACGGTACTCAGATGATCCAGCACGGTCTCGGCGGCCTGCCGGATTTCGGTTGTGGTGCACGCCGTTCGGTGCACCCAGTGGTCGGCGGTGGCGAGGCCACCGAGCGATCGGTCCGGTCGGCCGGGTCGAGCCTCGCCGAGCACGACTGTGGCCGCCTCGCCCGGTACGTCGGAGACGTGAAATACCCCGTGCGGCAACGTGTATACCTCGCCCGAGTGGAAGTGCTCGGTCGATCGGGTACGGCAGGTGACCAGTTGCGCGGTCGCGCGCACCACGTCACCATCCGCGGCACTATGGATTTCGAATATCCGGTGCGTCGGCCGATCGGTAGCGCCTGTCACGTCGAGAATCTGGTTGCCGACCCGGCCGTACAGCACCGCGCTCAGCAGATCCCAACTGTGCGCGTGCATCGGCGAGGTCGTCGGCTCGGCGCGCAGACCCGCGGTCCAGACGTGCACGCAGACGCCGCGACCGCCGCCACGCCAGACCGGAAAGCACAGGAACCCCAACGGATGTCGGACCGGGCTGACCTCGACGCGACCGCCCAGCACACCGGTCATCAGGTCGTGGGTCCAGCGGCGCACGGTGCCGTTTGCGACCGCGCGCCGCTCGCTCGACGAGACGCGCCCCGCCGCGTCGGAGCCGATCAGCGTTAGGAGACGGTCGTAGTCGTTCATTCAGTACGGATTCCTCGGCTGTAGCGCGCGGCGCACGATATCGGCGACATCGCGATCGGTGTAGGAGGCCGGTAGTGCGAGACCGAGCGCATCGAACAGCCCGCGGGTCTGATCGACGGACGGCTCATCGGCCAGCGGCAGCTCCTCGCTGCGGCTGAGCGGCACCTGCCTGGCCTGCTTGAAACTCGCCACCAGTTCCCGGTTGAAGTCCCGGTAGTAGGGCTTATCCCGTTCGAACATCAGGGCCGGGGTGTTCGGATTGTCCTGGGTGACAATGACGCAACTCGATGACAGGTCCCAGCGGAAGGTCGTCATCACCGTCGACAGACCGACATCGATGGTCAGGAAGGTGAAGCGCTGCCGGTACCAGCAGGCGGCGAGCACCGTCGCGAAGGACTCCTTGCGAGTGCGTTCGGTGGTCCACAGTTCGCCGGTGCGGTCGGCCTCCGGGACCAGCGACGAGCGGAATTGCGCATAGGTCTTGCACAGCTGCTCATTGGTCGGATCGAGGACCTCGACCTGGATCCGCAGCGGACGCTGTTCGCGGCGGGCGTTTTCGACGCATTCGCGCAGTGTGACGGCCCGTAGATAGGTTCCGGTGCCGCCCTTGAACAGCCATTGTTCGGTGCCGCGCCGCGCCAGGGTATGCGCGTGCCCGATCTCCGGACCGTACAGCAGCTGCACCGAATTCGAATCCCGAATTGCCTTGGCCGACAGGTGCCGATCACGCAGCAGCGTGGTGGCCAGCAGACCGAGCACCAGCAGGATGACGGCGTTGATCCGATCCGCATCGAAGAAGCCGATATCGATCAGCGAGATCACACCGAAGATGACCGCCAGAACCAAGGCGACGAGACCGTCGATATTGTTCCGCAGCCAGATCAGCACCCGTGCCATAGGTTTTCGGCCTCCCCTGGGGTTTCCACCCAGGATAGGTGCATCGGTGTCGACGCAGCGAGCGAACCGTCAAGTCCCAGTAGCGGACCGGTGCGTCGACACGGCGTCCAGTCGCGCGGTGAGGAGTCGGCGGGCTCGGTCGTAGGGGGCCGATTCGCCGAACAGCAGCGCGTCCTGGGCCGCGGTGCGTGCGATGGCGTCGAGTTCGAAGGCGAGGTCGGCGGGCTCGTTATCGGCGGCGATCTCACCGAGGTCGACGGCCTCGGCGACGGTAGTTTCATAGAGCCGCAACCAGTCTCGCCGCGATGCGGCCACGGCGTCGTGCACCCGGCCCGGACGGGCATCGAATTCCGCGACGGCGGACAGGAAGAAGCAGCCACCGCTGAAGTACGGCTTGGCGGCATAGTCCAGCCAGGACTCGGCCAGCGCACGGACGCGGCGGATACCAGCGGGTGCGCGCCGCGCGGGCTTCACTACATGTGCGACGAAGACCTCGACGGCCGCGCGGACGGTGGCGAGCTGGAGTTCCTCCTTCGAGCCGAAGTGCGCGAAGACGCCGCTCTTGCTGAGGTCGAGTTCGGTTGCCAGGCGCCGCACGGACAGGCTTTCCAGGCCCTCGACCGAGGCGATATCCATGGCGCGGTCGAGGATGACGCGGCGGGATCGCTCACCGCGCTGCAAACGCTTGTCGACCTTGGTCTCGACGGTCATCGGTACCTGCCTTTCGCCCGAGATCGAGCATAGTCGACGGACGGTTGTCCCGATTGTTTTGCACCGAATTATCTGGATCATCTCGTCGTTCGCCCGATGTTGACAGACAACTGCGGGCACAAGTAATAGTACGACTGTCCACATAGTTCACCGTAGCCACAAGCTAGCGCCGCCGATCGGCAGCATTCACCGCTATCGGAGAGGCGGATTGCAGTGCAGAGTTGGCACAGAATCGGCAGATCTGTGGACACATCGGCCGCTCGAAAAATTGGGACGAGCGTCCACTTTGTTCAGATGAGAGGACAGATCATGCGCGCTATTCAGCAGGAGCACTGGGGTGGGCCCGAAACCATGCGACTCGTGGACATCGAGCGGCCAAGACCCCTGTACACCGAAGTGCTGGTGAAAGTCATTGCGGCGGGGGTGAATCCGGTCGACTGCTTCAGCAGGGAAGGGCGGGCGTACGCCGATGTACGGACGCTACCCTTCGTCAACGGCTGGGATGTCGCCGGAATCGTCGAGGAGGTCGGCTACGGTGTGACCCGGTTCCGGCCCGGCGACCGGGTGTACGGCATGCCGTGGTTTCCGCGCGCGGCGGGCGCCTACGCGGAGTATGTGACCGCGCCGTCGCACCAATTCGCCCGCATGCCAACGGGTTCGAGTTTCACCGAGGCGGCGGCACTGCCATTGGCCGCGCTCACGGCCTGGCAGATGCTCGTCGACATCGCGAAAGTCGCTCCCGGACAGCGCGTTCTGGTATCCGCCGCGGCAGGCGGGGTCGGCCACCTCGCCGTGCAGATCGCAAAGTCGTTCGGGGCCCATGTGATCGGCACCGCGCGCTCGGCCGAGCACGACTTCCTCGCCGAACTCGGCGCCGACGAGACCATCGACTACACGACGACCGATATCGCCGCCACGGTCCGCGATGTCGATATCGTGCTCCAGATGTACGGCGGCGATCCGGCGCTGCGCATGCTCGAAACCTTGCGTCCCGGTGGCATTCTCGTCAACGGACAGGCGGCATGGACACCCGGAATGTACGAGCGCGCGGCCGAACTCGACGTGCGCGCCAGCACCTTCCTGGTGGAACCCGACCGCGCGGACCTCGAATCACTGACCGATCTGGTCGAAAAGAAACAACTGCGCCCACACGTCGAAACGGTGCTGCCGCTGGAACAGGCGGCCGAGGCACACCGACTGATCGAACAGGGCCGAACCACAGGGAAGATCGTGCTCACCGTTGCCGAGTGACCCAGGCCACACCATGGCTCCTTGACCTCGAGTGCAGTTGAGGAACCAAGATCGATCCGTGCCCGGGTTCGCCGAATGCGGCGCACGTCGAAGCGCGCCGCCGAGCCCGGCACACCCGAATCCGCGAGCCGGTCAGCGTCGATGACTCGCGGTTCGCTCCCACTGGACCAGTACACCCACCAGTGGGAGCGTGGGTGGGCGCAGCCCATGCATAGCCTGAAACGCCAACAGCCGCACACCATTTCGGTGCGCGGCTGCGCGAGTGACGATCAAGCGGAGACGGCGATCTCCCACTCGTAAACGGTGAGTTCCGACGACCCGGTGGTGTGCACCGGGTCGGTGAACGCGATCTCGCGGGCGGCTTCCAGACTTTCGGCACGGATCACGTAGGCACCGCCGGTGCCGTCGGTGAACCGTCCGCTCTCCACCAACTGCCCACGCTCCAACAGCTCGTTCAAAAACTGCCGGTGCGGTTCGATGGCGGCCGGGTCGAAAGATGGTTTGCGCATCGCCATGACCAGGTATTTATTGGTCACGACTGCGGCTCCGGACGCGGCGCCCTGGTCGCCGCGGCGGCGGCGCGCACCTGCGGGGCCACCAGCACGACCTGGCCGAGCACACCATTGACGAATCCGGGCGAATCGTCGGTGGACAGCTCCTTGGCCAACTCGACCGCCTCGTCGACGGCGACCACCGGCGGAACATCGTTGGCGTGGAACAACTCCCACACCGCGATGCGCAGAATGGCCCGGTCGACGGCGGGCAGCCGGGACAGCTCCCAATCCTTGAGGTAGGACTCGATGGTGCCGTCCACCCGATCCAGATCGTCGGCGACGCCCTCGACCAGGGTCCGGGTGTAGGCGTGCACCGGGGCGACCGCCTGATCCTGGGTGGCCAGTTCGACCCGCTCGCTGAGCAGGTCGGCCGCGTCCACGTCGCGCGCTTCCGCTTCGAAGAGCAGGTCGACCGCCCGGCGGCGGGCCTTGTGGCGCGCGCCGAGCTTCTTGAACGTGGACTTCTTGTCTACAGGCTGTTCCGCCACAGCAGTCATTATCCCTGTTTGCCTGGAGGGGCGATCAGGCGTTGACTCGGCCGAGGTAGCTGCCGTCGCGCGAGTCGATGCGCAGCTTGTCACCGGTGTTGATGAACAGCGGGACCTGCACCTCGGCGCCGGTCTCGAGGGTGGCAGGCTTGGTGCCGCCGGTGGAGCGGTCGCCCTGCAGGCCGATATCGGTGTGCTGCACCTCGAGCTCGACGGTGACCGGAAGTTCGACGTAGAGCGGCGCACCCTCATGGGTGGCGACCTGCACGACCATGTTCTCCAACAGGAAGCGGGCGCCGGGGCCGATGGTCTCTTCGGCGATGGAGATCTGGTCGAAGGTCTGGCTGTCCATGAAGACGTAATCCGTGCCGTCGTGGTACAGGTAGGTCATATCGCGACGGTCGACCGTGGCGGTCTCCACCTTGACGCCCGCGTTGAAGGTCTTGTCGACGACCTTGCCGGACAGCACGTTCTTCAGCTTGGTCCGCACGAATGCAGGGCCCTTACCCGGCTTGACGTGCTGGAATTCGACGATCTGCTGGAGCTGACCGTCGATCTTCAGCACGAGGCCGTTCTTGAAGTCGCTGGTGTCCGCCACTGTTCTCGGATCTCCTAGTTCATGAATGTTCGGGCAACCGGCGTCAGTCGACGACGGTCAGGTCTTTGCTGGTGTTGGTGAGCAGATCCGGGCCCCCCTCGCGCACCACGAGCGTGTCCTCGATCCGGACGCCGCCGCGGCCGGGGAAGTACACACCTGGTTCGACGGTCACCGCCACGCCAGACAGAAGTGTACCGGTTCCGGTTTTGGCGATTCCCGGCGCTTCGTGGATCTGCAGTCCGACACCATGCCCGAGACCGTGCACGAACAGCTTCCCGTGCCCGGCTTCCTCGATCACCGCGCGTGCCGCCGCATCCACGTCGTTGACCTGGGCGCCGGGCTTCAGCGCTTCGCGCCCGGCCCGTTGCGCCGCCTCGACCAGCGCGTACACCTCGCGATGCCAGTCGGAGGCGGTGCCGAGCACGAAGGTTCGGGTCATATCGGAGTGGTAGCCGCCGACCACGGCGCCGAAGTCGATCTTGACGAAGTCACCGGTGGCGAGGACCGCGTCGGTGGGCCGATGATGCGGAATGGCGGAATTGGCACCGGTCGCCACGATGGTCTCGAAGGCGACCGCGTCGGCGCCGTGTTCGAACATCGCCCACTCCAGATCCCTCGCGACCTGACGTTCGGTGCGGCCGGGTCGCAGGCCACCGCGTTCCAGCAGGGTCGCCAACCCGGCGTCACCCGCTGCGCAGGCGGCGCGCAGTTGCTCGATCTCATAAGCGTCCTTGACCATGCGCAACTGTTCGACCAGCCCCGGCGTGGCGACGAACTCCAAACCGGTCTTCTGCGCGATGAATCCCCGATGCTGGTCGACCGTGACGACGTGACTCTCAAAGCCGACCCGGCCGAGTTGCCACTCCCCCGCGAGCTCCACGATGCGCCGGGCGGTGGCCCTGGCGATTTCGGCGCGCAGGTCCGGCACCTGCTCGGCGACCTGGCTCAGGTAGCGCCCGTCCGTCCCGATCACCGTGCGCTCCTCGGCATTACGCATATCCCACGAGGTCACCACCAGGGTGGCATTGGACCCGGTGAAACCGGTCAGGTACCTGATGTTCACCAGATCGGTGACCAACAGCGCATCGACCTCGTTTTCCACCAGCAGACTCCGCAGCGCACCACGACGCGCCGCGTAGTCGGGCCAACGGCCCGCGGGATCAGCAGACATGTGTCAAAACTACCGCCGACACGCCGTGACTCCGCATAAAACATCGGCATAACCCGTGCCGTACCCGACGTATTCGGCACAATGTCCCGTTCCCGAAGCCGCTCCGACAGCTCCGATTGCTACGTTCGGGCCCATGTCGATGACCATGCGGATGCGACGCGGCCTGATTTCCGGCATCGCGGCAGTGCTCGCGATCGGCATAGTCGCGTCCTGCGAATCGTCCTCGCAGACCACCGAGCACGACACCCACACCGCGATCGACCTGCAGGCGCACCGCGGCGGGCGCGGCCTCACCATCGAGGAATCGCTCGACGGCTTCGCCAAGGCGCTGCGGCTCGGCGTGACCACCCTCGAACTCGATATCGTGCTCACCGCCGACAAGACGCCGCTCATCTGGCACGACCCGGTGGTGCTCGCGGAGAAATGCACCGACACCGCGCCCGCCTTCCCCGGTGACCCGCAATTCCCCTACGTGGGCAAGGTGATTCACGATCTCACCTACGCCCAGACCCAGACGCTGGACTGCGGCAGCCGCACATTGCCGAATTTTCCGCGCCAGCAAGCGGTTCCCGGCAACCGGATCGCCACGCTGCCCCAGCTGTTCGACCTGGTCAGCACGCACGGCGCGGACGGGGTGCGCTTCAATATCGAAACCAAGGTCGAGGCCGATAAGACCGAACAGTCTGCTGCGCCGCAGGAGTTCGTCGACACCATCCTCGCCGCGGTCGCGCAGGCTGGAAAGACCGATGCCGTGGAGATCCAGAGCTTCGACTGGCGGACCTTGCCGCTGGTGCGCAAGGCCGCGCCGTCGATACCGCTCGTCGCACTTTATGACGACACGACCTTCCACGCCGGCTCGCGCTGGCTCGGACCGGTTCGCTACGAGGATCACCCCGACGACCCGCTCGCCGCGGTGCGGGCTCTCGGCGCGGATATCGTCTCGCCCGGGTATTCGGTCCCCTACGGCAAGAAGGCGGGCGAGCCCGGATTCGCCCTCATCGCCGACCGGACCTATGTCGACAACGCCCACCGCCTCGGGCTGCGGGTGATTCCCTGGACGGTGAACGATAAGGCCACCATCGCGGCCCAGATCGATACCGGTGTCGACGGCGTCATCACCGACTATCCGGATGTCATGCGAGAAGTGCTCCAGGAGAAGGGGCGTCCGCTTCCGCCGGCCTATCGATAGCTGCGCTCGAGCGAGCCGATCGATGTTCACATATCGATCGGTTATCCCCAATCCGAAGATCGGGGCTGCATCGGCGGACGAGGCGGACGAGGCTGGAAGCCATGCCTCCCATCGCCTTTGCCCTGCTGGTGGCCTGGTGCGCAGCCCTCACCGCAGTCGATCTCTGGCAGCGCCGACTACCCAATGCGCTCACCGCGTCCGGTACCGTGATCATCTTCGGATATGCGCTGTTCACAACACAATTCACAGCAGCGGCAGTCGGCGCTGTCCTGCTCGCGGTGCCCTATCTCTTGGTGCACTTGATCGCACCCGCCGCGCTCGGAGCGGGTGATGTGAAGCTCGCTGTCGGACTCGGTGCGGTCGCCACGCTCGGCGGTGCACAGGTGTGGGTCCGGGCGGCTATTGCGGCCCCGGTCCTCACCGCGGCATTCGGACTGGCCGTGCTGGCCCTATGGCGGATTCGAGCCGGCGATAATCGAGCCGGTCCGCGGGCGCTGCCCCATGGGCCCGCCATGTGCCTGGCGACGGTACTGAGCCTGGCGGCGGCACATGGCTAGCCGAACCCATGGTGCGGGACGCGCGAGCGTGCCGGTCATCACGTCGGGCCGCGTGCCGGAGCACCCGCGCCGACATGGGAAGATGGACGACGTGCTGCGCTGGATAACTGCCGGAGAATCCCATGGTCCCGCTCTCGTCACCATCCTCGAGGGGATGGTGGCCGGTGTCGAGGTGACATCGGAGGAGATCTCCGCACAGTTGGCGCGCCGTCGGCTCGGGTACGGGCGCGGCGCCCGGATGAAGTTCGAGGCCGACAAGGTCACCGTGGTCGGCGGCGTGCGCCACGGACGCACCATGGGCGGCCCGGTGGCCATCGAGATCGCGAACTCCGAATGGCCGAAGTGGACGACGGTGATGTCCGCGGACCCGGTCGACGAGAGCGAACTCGCCGATCTGGCTCGCAACGCGCCGCTGACCCGGCCCCGGCCCGGCCATGCCGACTACTCCGGCATGCTCAAGTACAACTTCGACGACGCTCGCAATGTGTTGGAGCGGGCCAGCGCTCGCGAGACCGCAGCGCGCGTCGCGGCGGGCACCGTCGCAAGGAACTTCCTGCGGCAGGCCTTCGGTGTGGAGGTCGTCTCGCACGTCGTCTCGATCGGCACCGCCGCCAACACCACCGGCATCGTGCCGACCCCCGCCGACCTGGCCGCGATCGATGAGAGTCCGGTGCGCGCGTTCGACAAGGACGCCGAGGCCGCGATGATCGCCGAGATCGAGGCCGCCAAGAAGGACGGCGACACCCTGGGCGGCGTCGTCGAGGTGATCGTGGACGGGCTGCCTGTCGGACTCGGTTCCTTCGTCAGCGGTGCAGACCGGCTCGATTCGCGACTCGCGGGCGCGCTCATGGGCATTCAGGCGATCAAGGGCGTCGAGGTCGGCGACGGCTTCGAAACCGCGCGCCGCCGCGGTAGCCAGGCCCACGATGAGATGCGGCCGGGACCCGACGGTGTGCTGCGCTCGACCAACCGCGCGGGCGGTCTGGAAGGCGGCATGACCAATGGCGAACCGCTACGCGTGCGCGCCGCGATGAAGCCCATCTCAACGGTGCCGCGCGCGCTGTCCACGGTCGATATGACCACCGGTGAGGAGGCCGTCGCCATCCACCAGCGCTCCGACGTCTGTGCCGTACCCGCCGCGGGTGTGGTCGCCGAGTCGATGGTCGCGCTGGTCGTGGCGCAGGCCGCATTGGAGAAGTTCGGCGGCGATTCGCTGGTCGAGACCACTGACAACATCACCAGCTACGTCAAGCGCGTCAGCACCCGACCACACGTGCCGCAATGATCGTGCAGTCCGATCCGCGCGCACCGCGCGTGGTGCTGGTCGGACCGCCGGGGGCGGGGAAATCGACGATCGGCCGCAAGCTCGCCAGGGAACTCGGTGTCGAGCTGTACGACACCGATGCCGGGATCGAGCGCGAGACCGGACGCACCATCCCGGAGATCTTCGCCGAGAACGGCGAGCCCGAATTCCGCAGGATCGAGGAGCGGGTGGTGCGCCGCGCCATCCTCGCCGAACGTGGCGTGGTTTCGCTCGGTGGCGGGGCCGTGCTGTCCAATGACACCAGGGTACTGCTACGCAATCGCACCGTGGTGTATCTGGAAATCAGTGTGGCCGAAGGACTTCGGCGCACCGGCGCGAGTACCCAGCGACCGCTGCTCAACGGTGCGGATCCGGGTGCGAAGTACCGCGAGCTGATGCGCAAGCGCAGGCCGCTGTATCGGGAGGTCGCCACGGTGCGGGTGCGTACCGATGGTCGCAGTCCGGGCCGGGTGGTGCGGATGATCATGGCCAAGCTGGGCATGGAATCGGTGCTGCCACAAGACGCGGAGCCCGATTCGACCGGCATCGCGCCGGATACGGCACAAAGTGCCGCGGGCCCATCGACCCAAGCCGCAAAGCCCCAGGGCAGCAGCAGGTCACGCGCCCGCCGTGCGGCCCGCCGCCGGGCCGCCGCCCGCCGCCGGGCAGCCACACAGGCCGATGCCGGCGAACCAACGGCCGCAGAACGGGCCAAGATCACCACCGCGACGAGCGACCGGACCAAGCCCACCGGCAAAATCTCCAGTGGCCCCTCCGGCTCCGAAGGATCCGGTGATACGCCGACCCCTGGCAGCCGGTCCCGGCGCACCCGGGCCCGCCGCGCCCGCGCGCGAGCGCTCAACCAAACAGCACGCACAGAATCGGAGCCGAGTACCCGTGAGTGAAAGCCCAGCCGAGCCGACTCGCATCGAAGTCCGCACCGCCGACCCGTATCCGGTGATCATCGGCCGTGGCCTGCTCGCCGAACTCGTCGACTCGGTCGCTGGCGCGACCACTGGCGTGCGCACCGTCGCCATCTTCCATCAGCCGCCGCTGGCCGAGACCGCCGAGGTGGTCCGGAAGGCGCTGGCCGACAAGGGGATCGACGCGCACCGCGTCGAGATCCCGGACGCCGAAGCGGGGAAGGATCTGGCCGTCGCGGGCTTCTGCTGGGAGGTGCTCGGCCGCATCGGCCTGACCCGCAACGATGTGGTGGTGAGCCTCGGCGGCGGTGCGGCCACCGATCTGGCCGGATTCGTGGCCGCCACCTGGATGCGCGGGGTGCGGATCGTGCATGTGCCGACCACGCTGCTGGCCATGGTCGACGCGGCCGTCGGCGGTAAGACCGGCATCAATACCGAGGCGGGCAAGAATCTCGTCGGCAGCTTCCACGAACCGGCGGCCGTGCTGGTGGATCTGGCAACCCTGGAGACGGTGCCGCGCAATGAGATCGTCGCGGGTATGGCCGAGATCATCAAGGCCGGTTTCATCGCCGATCCGGTGATCCTGGAGTTGGTGGAGCGCGATCCAGAGGCGGCCCTCGATCCGACCGGTGATGTGCTGCCCGAGCTGATCCGCCGGGCGATCCAGGTGAAGGCCGATGTCGTCGCCGCAGATCTCAAGGAAGCCAGTCTGCGCGAGATCCTCAACTACGGTCACACCCTGGGCCACGCCATCGAGCGCCGCGAGCGCTACCGCTGGCGCCATGGCGCGGCCGTCTCGGTCGGTCTGGTCTTCGCCGCCGAACTCGGACGCCTCGCCGGCCGACTCGACGATGCGACCGCCGACCGCCATCGCGCCATCCTGGCCAGCGTCGGCCTGCCCACCAGTTACGACGCCGACGCCCTCCCCCAGCTCATGGACGCCATGCAGACCGATAAGAAGACCCGCTCCGGCGTTCTGCGCTTTGTTGTGCTCGACGGCCTCGCCAAACCCGGCCGCCTCGAAGGTCCCGACCCCACCCTGCTGGCCGCCGCCTACTCGGCGATCGCCCGCGAGGACAGCCCCAGCAGCGGCGCCATCCTCCTCTAGTCACAGAGCGAAGGCGACCTTCCTTGCCGTATCGGCCAGGAAGGTCGCCTTCGGTCGAATTCGCGAGCGGGCTATACGGAGGTCGCGGCCGACTCCGGCACCTGCGGTGCGGGCGGGTTCACCGACTTGTTCAGGCGACGGTCGGCGATCATGCGGCCGATGCCGACGCCGACGAGGCCCGGGATGAAGACCAGCAGCACGATGAAGGAGGCGCCCGCGGTCAGCTCGAAGAGCAGGCCGTTATCGCCGAGATCGAACTTGGGCAGCCAGTCCAGCCCCCAGGAGACCGCGCCACTGCCGAGACCAGCAGCGACCGCCGTCTCGAGCCACAGAATGGTCAGATCCGAGCCGTGCTCCGGGTCCGGATGGACCTCGCGGTCCTTGCGCCCGTCCAGCACGCCCCAGAACACGATTGCCACGAGCAGCACGACCAGGCACAGCGGCCGCATCCAGCTGCCCTGGGTCGGCCAGTACACCATCGCGAATCCCAGCACGGCACGCAGGAAAACGACCAGCGCACCGAGTGCTATGGCCCGCAACACCCAACCATTCATGGTCAACACCATAGCCTCGAGTCGACCGGATCCAAATGAGAACCGGTTACAGATTTATCGCCGCGGCCATTTCCGCGCGCGGTGCCGGGCGACCGGTGAACTGCTCGACCTGCCCGTAGGCCTGGTTCAGCAGCATCTCCAGCCCACTCACCACGGTATGCCCCGCCCGCGCGACCGCGACGGCCAGCGGGGTCGGCCACGGGTTGTAGATCGCGTCGAGCACCACCGGTGCGGTGGCCACCGCCTCGGCGACGACGGCCGCGGCCTCCGCCGGAATCGTGCTCACCACGGCGCCTGCGTCCGCGCATACCGCGCGCAACGGGCCGGGGTCGAAGGCGATCATGGTGGCGGTCATGCCGAGACGTTCCGCGAGATCTATTGCCCCGCGCGCCCTTCCGGCATCCCGCGCGACGACGGTCACCGCCTTCGCGCCGAGTTCGGACAATGCGAGTAGCGCCGGGCGCGCAGTGCCGCCCGCACCGAGCACCACGGCCTCGGCGAGTTCGCCGACACCACCGCTGCGCAACGCGCCGAGCACCCCGTCCACATCGGTGCAATCAGCACGCCAGCCGCCGCTGGCCGGTGCATCGGCCGAAACCGCCGCGCTCGAGCCAGCGTCGATCCGAACCAACGTATTCGCCGACCCGACCAGCACGGCCCGCTCGGTCCGCTCGCTCGCGTACGCCAGCGCGGCCTCCTTGCCCGGCATGGTCACCGAAAGCCCGACCCATTCGGGACCGAGTCCGTCGACCAAGCCCGGCAACTGCTCAGCGGAACATTCGATGCGCTCATAGGTCCAGTCGAGACCCAGCGCACGGTATGCGGCCAGGTGCAGTTGCGGCGAGCGCGAATGTGCGATCGGCTGCCCGAGCACCGCCGCCTTGCGCTGGCCGCTCCCTTTACCGTCCACTGTCGAGAATCCCACTCTGCCTGGCTTTTTCGATATTGCGCAGATGTTCGCTGTAGCTCTCGGTGAACAATGTGGTCCCCTGCTTGTCGATGGTCACGAAGTACAGCCAGGTCCCGGGCTCCGGATTCTCCATGGCACGCAACGCATTCAGTGACGGAGCCGAGATCGGCGTAGCGGGCAGCCCGGGCATGGCGTAGGTGTTCCACGGGGTCCGCTTGGCGCGGTCGGTATCGGTGGTCGCGACCTCGGTGCGGTCCAGCGCGTAGTTCACCGTCGAGTCGAACTGCAGCGGCTGGTTGACCTCGAGCCGGTTCACGATCACCCGCGCCACCTTGCCCATATCCTGCGGCAGCGCTTCCCGCTCCACCAGCGAGGCGGCGATGAGGGTCTGATACGGATTCAGCTTCGTTTCGCCGCCCGACTGCAGCAGTCCGGTCGACTCGTAGCTGCGCGCACTCGCACTCACCAGTTGCTGCAGGATCTGCTGCGGCGTCCCGCTCGGATCGAAATCCCAGGTGCCCGCGGCGATCAAACCCTCGAGCTGCCTGTTGCGGTCGGGCACATCACGCACCCGCTGTTCGGCCCAGCTCGGCACGCCGAGGGCGGCCAGATCCGCGCCCGATCCGGCGGCGTCGAGCTGGTCATAGGTGATGCACTTCTTATTGGTGCCCGTGCCCACGCAGCTGGCGTCCGCGATCTTGCGGTAGATCCCGTCCTTGCGTGAGCCGGTGTTCACATCCTGCTGATCGTGCAGCTGCCTGCCCTCGGAGACGACCAGATTTCCGACCCGCGAATCCTTGCCGAGCAGCGCGGTCACCGCCTGCGCGGCCGGACTGTGGCTCGGGATCGCGTAGTACCCGGGCTGCACCGAGTTCATATTCGTATTACGCACAGCCGCTTGGAAGAATGCCTCGCTGCTCGCGACGACACCCTTCTTCAGCATTGCGTCCGCGATCTGGTTCGAGGTGTCACCCGGATGCACCTGCACCACCACCAGCGGTCCCGCCGGACCCGCGAAATCCTCTGGGGCGCTGAACATTTTGGCCAGCTTCAGCCCCGCGAAGACCGCGGCGCCGACGAAGAGCACCACGAACATCGCGCCGATGAGCCACAGATACCGGCGGCGCTTCTTCCGCTCGGCGGCCTTGCGTGAGGCCGCCCGCGAACGCCTGCCACGCGACGGCGCGCTGCGCTGACGCTCCGAACGGGACTCCGAACGGGGTTCCTCGGCACGGCTCCCGCCGCGCTGGGTTCGGGGCCGCCCGGACCCGGACCGCGCGGAACCGCCACCGGCCCGGCCGCCACCCAACCCGTCGCCGCGCGAGCGCCGGGGCTGCGCGTCCTCGGCACGCTCGGCGCTCGAAGCGCGGCCCCGCCGCGGTTCCGAGTGCTCGGCATGCTGCGGCGCCGCGCGACGCGAACGCCCGGCCGGGAGCGGTTCGTCCGGATCCTCGTCGGTGTAACGCGGGATGACATTGGTGTCGTCGTCGTAGTCTTCCCAGGCTTGGTCGTTTCGCCGGTAACGCCGATCAGCCTCGCGCTGTCGGAACCGTTCCTCGGCTTGCGCCCATCGATCCGTCATGCACCGTCTCCGGACTCAGACGCCGCTTCGGCCGACCTCAACACCGCACTCCGTTCGTCCAACCATCCCTGCAGGATCGCCACGGCCGCCGCCTGATCGATCACCTGCCGCTGGCCACGCGCGCGAACACCACTGTCCCGCAATGCACGTGCAGCTGACACCGTAGTCAAACGTTCGTCGGAAAGTCGGATAGGCACGGGTGCTATGACTGCGCGCAAACGCTCCGCGAATGCGATCGCCAAACCGGCCGCAGCGCCCTTTTCCCCACGCAATGTCCGAGGCAGGCCGACGATAACCTCGACGGCCTCATACTCCCGCACAATTTCAGCAATTCTGGAAATATCGCCTGCCAGAACGGACGCGCGCCTATCCGGCTTTGCGCGCGGCACCGTCTCCACGGGGGTGGCGAGCACGCCGTCCGGGTCGCTGGAGGCGACCCCGATCCGGACGCTGCCGACATCGACGCCGATCCGCCTGCCGCGACCGGGATCGGTCGCGGGTGACGGGCGGTCGGCACCCCTAGGCGAAGCGCCCTCCGGATCAGCCCTAGGCGAAGCGCGCTCCGGATCAGCAGAGCGCGCCTCGGACGAATGATGACTCTCCGAGTCCCCCATCACCCGGCCAGTTCGGCCACCCGGACACGGACCGCGGCCAAGCCGACTTCGATGCCCGCGGGATCCGAACCGGCGCCCTGCGCCATCTCCGGCTTGCCGCCGCCGCGACCCGCGATACTCGGGCCGAAGCTGGCGACCAGATCACCGGCCTTGAAGCCGAGGTCCTGCGCGCTCTTATTGACCGTCACCACGAACGGAACCTTGCCGTCGGCATTGCCGAGCAGCACCACCACCGCCGGGTCGCTGCCGAACCGGCCACGAATATCGGTCGCCAGGGTGCGCAGATCACCAGCGGCGACGCCCTCGGGCGCGGCGGCGGCCACCAAGAGCACATTGCCGAGCCGCTCGGCCGTGTCCACGAACTTGCTGGCCGAGGCGAGCACCGCGGCGATCTTGGTGCGCTCCAGTTCCTTCTCGGCCACCTTCAGCCGCTCGACGAGTTGCTCGACGCGCGCGGGCACCTCCTCCGAGGGCACCTTCAGCGAGGACGCCACACCGGCCAGCAGCGCGCGCTCCTTGGCCAGGTACTGGTAGGAGTCCAGGCCGACGAAGGCCTCCACCCGTCGCTTACCGGAACCGATGGCCGACTCGCCGAGCACGGTGATCGGGCCGATTTGCGAGGAATGCTGTACGTGCGTACCACCGCACAGCTCCATCGAGAACGGCCCGCCGATCTCGACGACACGCACCTCGTCGCCGTAGTTCTCACCGAACAGCGCCAGCGCGCCCATCTGCTTGGCCTTGGGCAGATCGGTGACAAAGGTGTTCACCGGGAAGTCGGCGCCCACCGCGTCATTGGAGACGGCCTCGATATCGGCCTTCTGCTGTTCGGAGAGCTGACCCTGCCAGTTGAAGTCGAAACGCAGATAGCCCGGCTTGTTCATCGAACCGGCCTGCACGGCGTTCGGGCCGAGCACCTGCCGCAGCGCCGCGTGCACCATATGCGTGCCGGAGTGGCCCTGGGTGGCACCGCGCCGCCACGCCGGATCCGCCTGCGCGAGGACGACATCGCCCTCGGTGATCTGCCCCTGCTCGACGGTGGTCTTGTGCACCCACAGCTTCTTGGCGATCTTCTGCACATCGTTGACGCGCAGCTTGAGGCCCTGGGCGGTAATCGTGCCGCGATCGGCGATCTGACCGCCGGACTCCGCGTACAGCGGGCTGCGGTCCAGGATGACCTCGACGTCCTGACCGACGGTTGCGGTCGGCACCCGGACGCCGTCGGCGATCAGCGCGAGCACATGCGCCTCGGAGGTCAGCTCGTCGAAGCCGGTGAATTCCGTCGCGCCACGGTCGACCAGTTCCTTGTAGATGGTCAGGTCGGCGTGTCCATGCTTGCGCGCCTGCGCATCCTCCTTGGCCATCTTCCGCTGCTCGGCCATGAGCGAGCGGAAGCCCTCCTCGTCGACCGACAGTCCCGCCTCGGCCGCCATCTCCAAGGTCAGCTCGATCGGGAAGCCATAGGTGTCATGCAGTTTGAAGGCGTCCGAACCCGGAATGGTCTTGCCGCCCACGGCCGCGACCTCGTCGACGGCCTCGGCGAACAACCGGGAGCCGGTGTTGAGGGTCTTGAGGAACGCCGCCTCCTCACCCACCGCGACATTCTCGATCCGGGCGAAGTCGCTGGCCAGTTCCGGATACGACGGCGACATCAACTCGCTGACGACCTTCATGAACTCGCCGATCACCGGCTTCTCCGCACCCAGCAGCCGGGCCGAGCGCACGATCCGGCGCAACAGGCGGCGCAGCACATAGCCGCGGCCCTCATTACCCGGGTTGACGCCGTCGGCGATCAACATGGCCGAGGTGCGCGCGTGGTCGGCGATGACGCGGAAGCGCCGGTCGTCTTCGTGTTCGACACCGTAGGACCGGCCGGTCAACTCTTCGGCCTTATCAATGATCGGGCGCAGCAGATCGGTCTCGTAGACGTTCTCGACACCCTGCAGCAGCAGCGCGATGCGCTCGACGCCCATGCCGGTATCGATGTTCTTCCTGGGCAGCGATCCGATCGGCGGGTGGCCCAGCTTGGGGCTCTGCTCGCCGCGGATGTCCTGCATGAAGACGAGGTTCCAGATCTCCAGGTAGCGATCCTCGTCGGCGACCGGACCGCCGTCCTTGCCGTATTCGGGGCCACGGTCGTAGTAGATCTCCGAACACGGACCGCCGGGTCCGGGCACGCCCATATCCCAGTAGTTGTCCTTGCCGTCGCGGAACTGGATCCGTTCCTTCGGGATACCCGCGACGCGGTGCCAGATCTCGGCGGCCTCCGGATCGGATTCGTAGGCGGTCACCCAGATCCGCTCGGGATCGAAGCCGTAGCCGCCGTCCTCCTGCGATTTGGTGATCAACTCCCAGGCAAGGGTGATAGCACCCTCCTTGAAGTAGTCACCGAAGGAGAAGTTGCCCGCCATCTGGAAGAAGGTGTTGTGCCGCGTGGTGACACCGACCTCTTCGATATCGCCGGTGCGGACGCATTTCTGCACACTGGTCGCGCGCGCGTAGGGCGGCGCCTCCTGGCCCAAGAAATACGGCTTGAACTGAACCATGCCCGCGTTGACGAACAACAGGGTCGGGTCGGCCAGGATCAGCGAGGCACTGGGCACCTCGGTGTGTCCGGCACGGACAAAATGGTCCAGGAATCGCCGTCGGATCTCGTGGGTCTGCACAAATATCCAGCCTACCGGTGTCGCGCATTCGATTTTTCAGCGACCGGGGTTGGTGCCACCACCATCGACCCGGTCCCTGGAATCGCCGCCGCGCTGATCGCCGGGAATTCGCGGTCAGCGTCCGCGAACGATTCGGCGCAGCTTCTCGACTCGGCGTTGGATATCGCGTTCCACACCGTGGTCGGTCGGGGTGTAGTAGTCGCGGCCGACGATTTCGTCGGGTGGATACTGCTGGGCCAGCACGCCGTCCGGGTCATCGTGCGGATACTTGTAGCCCTTGGCATTGCCGAGGGCGGCGGCGCCCGCGTAGTGGCCGTCGCGCAAATGAGCGGGTACCGCGCCAGCCTTGCCCGCCGAGATATCGGCGAGGGCGGCGCCGAGGGCGGCCGGGACCGCACCGGATTTCGGGGCGGTGGCCAGGTGAATCGTCGCGTGGGTCAAGGTGAGTTGAGCCTCGGGCATGCCGATGAGCTGGACGACGTGCGCGGCCGCGACCGCCGTCTGCAGCGCCATCGGATCGGCCATGCCGATATCCTCGCTGGCCGAGATCACCAGGCGGCGGGCGATGAAGCGGGGATCCTCCCCCGCACTGAGCATTCGGGCCAGATAGTGCAGGGCCGCATCGACATCCGAACCGCGAATGGATTTGATGAACGCGCTCACCACGTCGTAGTGCTGATCGCCAGCGCGGTCGTAGCGGACCGCGGCCTTGTCCACGCTGGCCTCGACGAGGTCCACGTCGACGGTGCCGTCCAGTGAGGATTCGGCCGACGCCTCCAAGGCGGTCAATGCCCGACGGGCGTCACCGCCCGCGATCCGCACGATGTGCTCGAGCGCGGATTCGGTCACCATATATGCCCCGTCATAGCCACGCGGATCCGCCAGCGCGCGATCGAGCACGGTCCGGATATCGGCCGCGGTGAGCGATTGCAGTTGCAATACCAGCGAGCGCGACAGCAGCGGCGATACCACCGAGAACGACGGATTCTCGGTGGTCGCCCCGACCAGCAGCACGATCCGGTTCTCCACCGCGGCCAGCAGCGCGTCCTGCTGGGTCTTGGAAAAGCGGTGCACCTCATCGATGAAAAGCACGGTCTGTTCGCCGACGCTGAGGCGACGGCGGGCCACATCGATGACCGCGCGTACCTCTTTGACACCCGCCGACAATGCCGACAGCGCCTCGAAGCGGCGGCCGGTGGCCTGCGAGATCAGCGAGGCCAGCGTCGTCTTGCCGGTTCCAGGCGGTCCGTACAGCAGCACCGACGCCGCGCCCGAACCTTCGATCAACCGACGCAGCGGCGATCCGGGCCCGAGCAGATGCTGTTGCCCGACCACCTCGTCCAAGGTCGCGGGCCGCATCCGCACCGCGAGCGGCGCACCGGCATCGCGGCGCACAACACTGTCGATGGAGTGCCCCGTCGGCGCGTCGCCGCCGGGCACGTCGAATAAGCCGTCGCTCACACCGAGCACGTTACCGAGCGGGACCGACACCTCCGCGCGGTGCGGGCGCGGGAGGTTGTTCGGCACCGTCATCGCAGTCCACCGACAGAGACCGAGCGGTACGGGAACGGTCCCGATTTGCCTGTGGCAAATGGATCAGCTGTGATCGACATTCGTGGCTGAAAACGTCGTCGTTCCAGATTCTTTGCCCCTCGGGCCGTTCGCTCGACGCACCCTGCTGAAGGGCGGGGCCGCGGCGACCGCCACTGCACTGTTGACCACCGCGCCCGCGCGAGCGGACGGGCCGATATTCCGCCACGGCGTCGCCTCGGGCGATCCACTGCCGAACGGCGTGATCATCTGGACCCGCGTGACGGTCTCCGATGACGCGACGCCCGGTGCCGGCGTCGGCGTAGCGGCTGCGGTGCGCTGGGAGATCGCGTCCGATGAGCGCTTTACCTCGGTCGCCGCATCCGGAATCGCAACGGCCACAGCCGAATCCGATCATACCGTCAAAATCGACGTGACCGACCTGCAGCCCGGCAGCGGCTATTTCTACCGCTTCACCGCATTCGGCGTGCACTCCCCTGTCGGCCGGACCCGCACCGCCCCGGCCACCTCGGCGCAGGTCGACCGCCTACGCTTCGGCGTGGTGTCGTGCTCGAATTGGGAGGCCGGATACTTCGGCGCCTACCGGCATCTCGCAAACCGCACCGACCTGGACGCGATCGTGCATCTCGGCGACTACATCTACGAATACGGACGCGGCAAATACGGCGGGCGCAGCGGGGCGGTTCGTCCGCACGAACCGTCCAACGAGATCGTCACGCTGGCCGACTATCGAATTCGGCACGCGCAGTATAAAACCGACCCGGACCTGCGCGCATTACATGCGCGAGTGCCGTTCATCTGCACCTGGGACGACCACGAGTTCGCCGATAACGCCTGGTCCGGCGGCGCCAATAACCACGATCCGGCCACCGAGGGCGACTGGCAGTCCCGCCGCGCCGCCTCCGCCCGGGCATATCTCGAATGGATGCCGGTCCGCGCGACCAGCTCGGGCACCGAGGTCCAGATCTATCGGAGACTGCGTTTCGGCGGCTTGGCCGAGCTGTCCATGCTCGACCTGCGCAGCTATCGTGATCAGGAAGTCAAACCGGTCGCGGGCTGGCGCGAGGTCGACAACCCGGCGCGCACCATTACCGGCAAGGCTCAGATGGATTGGCTCACCAGCGGTTTGGCCTCCGCACCGGTGCAGTGGAAGCTCGTCGGCAATTCGGTGATGATCGCGCCGCTGGTATTCCCGCCGCTGGAACCGGCCACCACCCAGGCCATCACGACCATGATGGGCGTACCGCAATCCGGCATTCCGGCCAACGGCGACCAGTGGGACGGCTACACCGCCGACCGCCGGACGCTGTTCCAGTCGATCATCGACCAGCAAGTCGGCGACGTCGTCTTCCTGACCGGCGATATCCACTCCTCCTGGGCCGCCGACCTGCCGGTCGACTCGGCCAACTATCCGGCCGGACCGACCGTCGGCGCGGAATTCGTCGTCCCGTCGGTGACGTCGTCGAGCCTGGGCGAACTGCTCAATTCTCCTCCGCGCACGGTCGCAGTGCCGGTCGAGGAATCCGTCAAGGGCGTCAACCGGCATCTGCGGTACGTCGAGATGGAATCGCATGGGTACGGCGTCTTGGAGGTCACCCCGGCCCAGGCTCAAATGGACTGGTTCTATGTCGCCGACGTCGCCGATCCGAATTCCGGTGTGCGCCATGGTGCTTCGTTCGCAGTGGGGTCCGGTGGCCGGGTCGAGCCGCGCCCGGGGCCGGTGGCCCAGTAGCACTTGGCCTCGATCGGCCTGAGCACGCAAAAGATCGCCGGATACACGAAGCACGCCGTCGCGGCCGCGGCCAGGTCGGCGACGCCGAGGCTCGAGCAGGCCGGGCGGGTGCCGAGCCCCGAACTGAGCCGCCCGCAAGCCTGCGTCAGCGCTTTCGACACGCCCGACACATTTCGGGAGCAGAATTTCTCGCGACAGGTTGTCGATTTCCGTCGAGCTCGCTCGTCGGAACGAATACGACGGCCCGATCGGCGGGTCGCCGGAACCCGAAGGAGCGAGATCATGAGCCAGTACTTGGTGCTGATTTACGAGGACGAGAGCGCATATGCGGGCGCATCGGAGCAGGTCATGGGCGAGGTCTACCAGGCGCATGTGGCTTTCCAGGAGATCGCGGGCGATGCGGTCAAGGGCGGCAACGCACTGCAGCCCACCCCCACCGCCACCTCGATCCGGCAGAACGACAACGGCGATTTCACTGTGACCGACGCGCCGTTCGCCGAGGCCAAGGAGGCCCTCGGCGGCTACTACCTGATCGAGGCCGCCGATCTGGATGCCGCGATTGCAGTGGCCAAGCAGGTACCCGCCCGGTTCGGCGGTGTCGAGGTGCGGCCGATCATGACCTTCGACTGATCACCTTCGACTGATCCGATGCCGATCGACACCGATGCGGCCGACCGTGCCGCCGCGGCCGTCGAGCAAGCGCACCGTCGCGAATGGGCCTTCGTGCTCGCCGCGACGGTGCGGCTCGTCCGCGACTTCGATCTCGCCGAGGAATGCGTTCAGGACGCCTACACACGCGCACTCACCGAGTGGGCCCAGCACGGCGTCCCCGCCAAGCCCGGCGCCTGGCTCACCACCGTCGCCCGACGGCGTGGCCTGGATCTGCTGCGCCGCGATTCGACCATGCAACGCACCCTGCCCAAACTGATCACCGACCAGACCGACGACGACACCGCCGATCTGGCACTCGCCGAACTCGATTCGGCCGCCGCCATCCCCGACGACCGGTTGCGCTTGATCAGCACCTGCTGTCACCCCGCCCTTGCCCGCGAAGCCCAGGTGGCGCTGACCCTGCGCCTCGTCTGCGGTGTCACCACCGCCGAGGTCGCCCGCGCCTTCCTCACCAGCGAATCGACCATGGCGGCCCGGATCACCCGCGCCAAGAGGAAGATCGCGGTGGCGCGCATTCCCTACCGGGTGCCCTCGGTTCGCGAACTTCCCGACCGGCTCGACGCCATCTGCGCGGTCATCCACCTGCTGTTCACCACCGGTCATACCGCCCCTTCGGGCGATACGCTGGTCCGTCCCGATCTCGTCGAACGAGCACTCCAGGTCGCCCGCATGATGCACGCGCTGGTCCCCGACGACCCGTCCGTCACCGGCCTACTGGCACTGATCCTGCTGACCGACGCACGGCGTGACGCACGGCTGGATGCCGACGGCCGACTCTGCACCCTCGAACACCAGGACCGCTCGCGCTGGGACCGAGCAGCGATCGCCGAAGGCGTCGCCTTGGTGAAAAGCGCTCTGCCACATACCGATCGATACACACTGCAGGCCGTCATCGCCGCCGTCCACGACGAGGCCCCCTCCTGGGAACAGACCGACTGGCGCGAGATCACCGGCCTCTACGCGCTGCTGCTGCGCACCTGGCCCGCACCGGTCGCCCACCTGAATTACGCTGTGGCCGTGGGCCTTTCCGGCAACCCCGCACGCGGACTCGCCCTACTCGACGCCCTCGCCAGCGAACCGGCCCTGGCCACCTACGGCTACCTGGAGGCCTCCCGCGCCGCCTTCCTCACCCGACTGGGCCGCATCACCGAAGCCGCCCGAGCCTACGAATCGGCCCTGTTCCTGACCGAAAACACGGTGGAACGAGCCTATCTGGAATCCCGCCTCGCCGAACTCAGCCCCTGATCCAACAAGCGCAAAACCCTATTCCGCCCAACGCTCTTCGAGCATCGCCGACACATCCTCGGCGAAATCACCGACCGCGTCGTCGCCCGTGCAGCGCGCATCCTCCGCGAGTGCGGCCCAGCGGTTGATCAGGGCTTCCGAGCGCGGGACGGACAGCCCGTGTTCGCGCGCGGCGGCAATGCGGGTGTGGTCCGCGGGCAGGAACCAGTAGGTGGTCAGCCATACCCAGATGAGGCGGGCCTCCAGGATGCGTTCGGCCAGGACGGCGTCGTCGGCCAGTGCGGGCCAGACGCCGACGACCTCCGCGCGCCACGCCTCCACCATCTGCTGGGCGCGTTCGCGGGACAGTTCGAAGTCGCACAGGCAACCGGGGAAGGACACCAGCGCGTACGCGATATCCAGGGTGGCATCGCGGTAGCCGCCCCATTCGTAGTCCAGGAAGCGCGCGCCCTCCTCGTTGAGGATCACATTATCGGGGCACAGATCGGACGGGCTGAACGCGCGGAAGCGTCCGGCGGAGAAGAGCCGATTGCCCCGAACGATCCGCTCGGCGATCTCACCGGGCACCTCGATGCCGAGTTCACGCTGCAGCATGCCGGGCACCTCGGAGATCGCGGCCTCGGCCTGCTGTGCGATGCCGTCGACCCGATGCACCACATCCACCCGGCGCAGCAGCGCGACGAAATCGGCTTCCCGCCCGACGGTCGCCGCATGCATCCGCCCCAGCGCCTGCGCGAATGCCATCAACCCATTGCGCGTGACCGGTTCCGCACCGGATTGCAGCACCTGCGTCATCCGGGAGTTGTCACCGAGATCGCTCAGCACGAGCAGCCGATCCGGCAGGCTGTGCGCGATCAGGTATGCGCCGGGCCGCTGCTCGCGGCTGAGCGCGGTGGTGAACTGGTAGGACACCGCCTCGCGCAGGAATGCGGAATCGATGCTGGCGACACCGGGCGCTAGACCACCCGTCGTGCGGTCCGCCGCGGCTCCGCGAACCTGCTTGACGATGAGCGTCCGGGGTAGGGAGAAGGCGTTCTCTGAAACACGCACGCGTAGGACCGTCGTCCTACCACTACCGCTGAGTTCCATCGGATCGCTCAGCTTTACCGGAGCACCCATTCGCTTTGTGAGCAACTGTTGTGCTGCGGACACGACTTCGGCGGCGCGTTCGGCCAATAGTGCGGTCATCGCTACTCAAGCTACTCGCACTGGGTCACTTCTAGCGAGCGGTTGGACAACCTTTCCGCGTCGTTCGGCGTGTCTGCGCCAAGGTTGCGGACCGGGCGCTGCTTGCTTGACACCATTGCGGCTGTCCGGTTTTCTCATCGTCAACTGCCGTGCGCCACACCGCAAACCAGTTGCGTCGAAAGGTCTGCAGATAATGGCCGACACCCCGTCGCCCCATCCGAACGAACCAACTGGCTCCCCCGAGGACAGTGGTGGCGCGCCCGGGGCCAGTGCTGGCGAACAGCTCGCCGCGCGACCGGGGCAGCACGAAACTCC
Source organism: Nocardia sp. NPDC004604 (assembly GCF_040609795.1). Taxonomy (NCBI): domain Bacteria; kingdom Bacillati; phylum Actinomycetota; class Actinomycetes; order Mycobacteriales; family Nocardiaceae; genus Nocardia; species Nocardia sp. NPDC004604. The sequence goes on along the minus strand of NZ_JBEXLC010000001.1, from coordinate 212,613 downwards.
GAACCCGCAACCGACGGAACCGGGCACCGGACACCGCGGGTACGAGATGGCAGGACCCGCGGGATACCCACAGTTCGAGGGCCCCGGTGCGGCGCAATACGGCAGTGAACCGGTCGAGCCGGCACCGCCGGTCGGCGCGCCCGTGCAATCGGGGCAGCCCAGTTACGGTCCGCCGGGAACCGGTCCTGCACCAGCGCCAGCAACGATGCCACCTGGCACAATGCCACCTGGTGCTACACCGACCGGCGCCGCTCCCAGCTTGGACAAGCCCGGCACGGTACCCTCCAGCGCAATGCCGCCCGGTGCGATGCAACCCGGCACCATGCCGCCCGGCGCAATGCAACCCGGCGCAATGCAACCCGGCGCAATGCAACCCGGCGCAATGCAACCCGGCGCAATGCAACCCGGCGCAATGCAACCCGGCGCAATGCCGCCCGGCACTATGCCTCCTGGCGCAATGCCTCCGCCTGGTGCGATGCCGCCCGGCGCAACGCAACCCGGCGCAATGCCGCCCGGCACTATGCCTCCTGGCGCAATGCCTCCGCCTGGTGCGATGCCGCCCGGCTCAATGCAGCCCGGCACCATGCCGCCCGGCGCAATGCCTCCGCCCGGCGCAATGCCACCCGACTTCCAACCCGACACACCGACTTACGGCTACCAATCCGCCCCCGGCGTCCCGATCAGCCTCGACGTCGGCAATGCGCTGAGCTACGGCTGGGAGAAGTTCCGCGCGAATTTCGCTCCCTGGCTGGCGGTCACGGCGCTCGGCGTGATCATCTACCTCGCCTTCGTGCTCATCGTCCAGGTCGTCCAACCGAATTCACTGTTCAGCCTGTTGCTGATCTTCTTGGCAGTGATGGCCGCGATCTGGCTGCTGCAGGCCGCCATGATTCGCGGTGCCCTCTATGAAACCGACGGCAACAAAGCGACTTTCGCGTCCTACTTCCATTTCGTGAACGCGGGCAATGTCCTCTTGACAGCTCTGCTCGCCTTTGCACTCACCTGGATCGGCGCGGCGCTGTGCTTCGTGCCCGGCCTGATTGCCGGGTTCCTGTGCATGTTCGCAATGCATTTCGTCGTCGATCAGGAACAGGGCCCGTTCGCTGCGATCAAATCCAGCGCCACCCTGGTCATCACCAATATCGGGCAGGTACTGCTACTCGCCCTGGCGGTCCTGGTGATCACCTTCGTCGCCACGCTGCTGTGCGGATTCGGCCTGCTGGTCGCCGGACCGGTATGCACGATCGCGGTGACCTACGCCTACCGGGCACTCACCGGCGGAACCTTGTCCGCGTCCTAGTCCATGGCGCTGGGCGCACCCGCGCCCAGCGCTTCGGAACCTCGGCCCCCGCAACAGAATTGGCGGTCACTTCGACGGCAGCGACCGCAACCACAGCCACTTCTCGAGCCGCACGATGGGCCCGCCCTCGCTGCCAGCGCGCGGGCGCAGCGCGAGCACGATCACCCCTGCGGTCACAATGCCCGCCAGATTCACGGCGAGCTGCCCCGCCGACATGAACGCGATATGCCACTGCCCCAGTGTCGCCGCGATCACCGCGAATCCGGCCGCGGGCACGGTCGTCACCGAGATGAACACCCCGACCAGCGCCGCCGATTTCGCGGTGACCACCGCCAACATGCCCGCCCCACCGGCCAGCAGCGCGACCACCAAAGAGAACGGCCCGACCTCGTAGATGAAATCGACATTCTCGATCGCTTCGATGTCGGTCAACGTGATCCAGCCGAACTGCTCCCACAGCACCGTTGCGAACATCGTGATGACCATCGCCACCGGAAACGCCACGAGTAGCGCGACCGCCGACCTGCGGGCGAGCCGGAAATCGCGCCGCCACAGTCCCACCGAAAAGGCTGCCAGCGGCCCGAATTCCGGCCCGACCACCATCGCGCCGACAATCGTCACCGGCGAGTCGGTGGCCACTCCGACGGCCGCCAGCAGACATGCGATGGTGAGGAATGCGACGAAACTCGAGGTGAGCGAGGACTCCTCATGAGTCTGCGCGAGTAGTTCCTCCCACACCACCGCGTCGGCCGGATCGCCGGGCGCCTCGCTGATCGCCCGATCGCCAGCATCCGAGATCACCGTCTCGACCGGGCCCAGTGTGATGCCGCCGGAGTGTTCGATGCCGAGCGAGGTCAGATCGGCGAGCACATCGTTGGCGGCCTCGCGTGCGATGTCGGCCTGGATCAGATCGCCGACGGGTTCAACGGCGACGCCCCGCGCCAATGTCACATGGGTGACTCCTGGGTCGGCGCCGAGCACCGCCATTACCTTCTCGGTGCTATCGGGCGGGCTGATCAGGCGCAAATGCAGCAACGAAACCCCTTGTGGTCAGCGTCGGTGAAACTGACCAAAGTACCGTTGGCCCGACTGCACCGCTATCCCTTGGCACGACGCTCGTCGTGCTGGCGAGCGACCGACGCGATGCGGCGTCGGTCGCTCGGCACTGTCCGCCCTACTCCGCGGCGGCCGGCCCCTTCGCAGCGCCGTCCTTCTTCTGCTCCGGCTTGACGTCGAGCCCAGCTTCCTTGCGCTGCTGTGCGGTGATCGGCGCGGGCGCGTCGGTCAGCGGATCGACACCGCCACCGGTCTTCGGGAAGGCGATGACCTCGCGGATCGAATCCATACCGGCCAACAGCGCGGTGATCCGGTCCCAGCCGAATGCGATACCGCCGTGCGGCGGCGCGCCGTAGGAGAACGCGTCGAGCAGGAAGCCGAACTTCTCCTGGGCCTCCTCGTGCCCGATGCCCATCACCTTGAAGACGCGCTCCTGGACATCGCGGCGGTGGATACGGATGCTGCCGCCGCCGATCTCATTGCCGTTGCAGACGATGTCGTAGGCGTAGGCCAGGGCCGAACCCGGGTCGGTATCGAAGGTGTCCATCGATTCCGGCTTGGGTGAGGTGAACGCGTGGTGCACCGCCGTCCACGCCGAATAGCCAAGTGCCACATCACCACTCGCGGTCGCATCGGCGGTCGGCTCGAACATCGGCGCGTCCACGATCCACACGAACGCCCAGGCGTTCTCATCGATAAGACCGCATTTGCGCGCGATCTCGCCGCGCGCCGCACCGAGCAGCGCACGCTGCGCCTTGGCCGGACCGGCGGCGAAGAACACACAGTCACCGGGCACCGCGCCGACATGTTTGGCCAGACCCTCACGCTCGGATTCGCTGAGGTTCTTGGCGACCGGACCGCCGAGCGTGCCGTCCTCCTGCACCAGCACATACGCCAACCCCTTGGCGCCGCGCTGCTTGGCCCACTCCTGCCAGGCGTCGAGCTGACGCCGCGGCTGGCTCGCACCGCCCGGCATGACGACCGCACCGACATACTCCGCCTGGAACACCCGGAACGGGGTGTCCTTGAAGTATTCGGCGCATTCGGTGATCTCCACGCCGAAACGCAGGTCCGGCTTATCGCTACCGAAGCGACGCATCGCCTCGGCATAGGTCATATGCGGAATCGGGAAGGGGATCTCGTAGCCGACCAGCCGCCACAGCGCCTCCAGGATCTCCTCGGCGACGAGGATCACATCCTCTTGGCGCACGAAGCTCATCTCGAGGTCGAGCTGGGTGAATTCGGGCTGGCGGTCCGCACGGAAGTCTTCGTCGCGGTAGCAGCGCGCGATCTGGTAGTACCGCTCGACTCCCGCGACCATCAGCAGCTGCTTGAACAGCTGCGGGCTCTGCGGCAGTGCGTAGAAGCTGCCCGGCTGCAGGCGTGCGGGCACCAGGAAGTCGCGGGCGCCCTCCGGTGTCGAGCGGGTCATCGTCGGGGTCTCGACCTCGACGAATTCGTGTTGGGCCAGCACCGCGCGGGCGGCGGCGTTGACCTTGGACCGCAGCCGAATGGCCTTACCTGGCGCCTCGCGGCGCAGATCGAGGTAGCGGTACTTCAGTCGGGCCTCGTCACCGGGCTGCTCGTCGAGCTGGAACGGCAGCGGCGCGGCCTCGTTGAGTACCTCGAGCTTCGTGACGTTGACCTCGATCGAACCGGTCGGCAACTCCGGGTTCTCATTGCCCTCGGGCCGCCGCTCGACGACACCGGTGACCAGCACGCAGTACTCGGCGCGCAGCTTGTGCGCCTGTTCGGCGGGCTCACCCTCGCGGAACACCGCCTGCGCCACACCCGACGCATCGCGCAGATCGATGAAGATCACGCCACCGTGGTCACGACGCCGGGCCACCCAGCCGGTGAGGGTGACGGTCTGACCGGCATGCTCGCTTCGCAGCGAACCAGCCAAGTGGGTGCGCAGCACGGGATTCCTTTCGACGAATGTGACACCGGAAAGGCGAACCCGGTGCGCGTCCATCGTAGTGAGACACATTCCGCAACTGGAAACCGATATCGCCGCCACCCGTGCGAAGCTGTATAGCGACAGGGTTGCGGCCGCCTCTTCTGGGCCGATCCGAGCAGCACGGCGCAGGTGCCCACCGCCGCAGGCGCTGCACATCCAACACAGAAAGCGAAGCAGATGACCTTCAACGAAGGCCTCCAGATCGACCCGGATCGCGCTTCCTCCGGTGGTGGACCGGGGATGGGCGGCAAGCTGGCGCTCGGCGGTGGCGCGGGTGGTCTGATTCTGCTGGTGCTGGGCCTGTTGTTCGGCGGCGATCCCGGGTCACTGCTCGGTCAGCTGAACGGCACCGAGCAGAGCACTGTGCAGCCCGGGACCGCTGGCACGCCCGCGCATTGCAAGACCGGCGCGGATGCCAATAAATACGTCGACTGCCGGGTGGTGGCCACCGCGCAGAGCCTCGACGCGGTGTGGGCGGCACAACTGCCGCAGCAGACCGGTAAGAAGTATTCGAAGCCGAAGCTGGTGCTGTTCTCCGGTGCCGTCTCGACCGGCTGCGGCAATGCGACCAGCGCGGTCGGCCCGTTCTACTGCCCCGCTGACCGGACCGCCTACTTCGACACCAGCTTCTTCCAGGAGCTGGTCGACCGCTTCGGGTCCAGCGGCGGTCCGCTCGCCCAGGAATACGTGGTGGCGCACGAGATCGGCCACCACATCCAGAACCTGCTCGGCGATATCGGCCGGGCCCAACGGGATCCGCGCGGGGCCGAATCGGGCGCGGTGCGCACCGAACTCCAGGCCGACTGCTACGCGGGCATCTGGGCCCACTTCGCGGATAAGCAGAGCGCCCCCGGCAGCGATCAGCCGTTCCTGAAACCCCTGTCCGACAACGACATCCGCGATGCCCTCTCCGCCGCCTCCGCGGTCGGCGACGACCGGATCCAGCGCGCCGCCCAGGGCCGGGTCAATCCCGAGGCCTGGACCCACGGCTCGTCGGAGGAGCGGCAGAAGTGGTTCCTCACCGGATATAAGACCGGCCAGGTCCAGGCATGCGATACCTACTCGGCATCGGATCTGAACAATCCGTCGGGCCTGCGCTGATCGAATAGGAATTGAGCGACACCACAGTGCGCGGGCACCGATTCGGGCTCGCGCGCTGCGATGATCGAGGGCACTCGGTTCGATCATCGAGAGCAATTGGCCTGTGGCACACCGTAGATGGGGATTTCATGCGCACGAAGTCGGCACTGTTGGTTCTGGTCGTGGCACTCGCCGGTAGCTGGGGCATCGCCTCGGCCCAACCGGCCACCGACGCGCCGCCGCCCGCCCCGGTCCAGGCGCCCTTGCCTGCCACCGCGTTGTTGACGCTGACGACCATCCCGAGCGGCTGGTCCGAGCGAGTCGACCTGCGCCCGATGCTGCAGATCTACGCCGATGGCCGCGCCGTCCACCAACCCGATGCCGCCGCGACCACCCGGTCCGCCGACGTCTCACCACAGCGGCTCACCGGCACCGTTCCCACCGACATCCTGAATGCCGCACTGGCGGAAACCAGAGCACTCGCCGCCCTCGATCTCGGCATGCCGAGCAACGACGACCGGGGCTCGCAGATCATCGACCTCATGCCCACCCCACCCGACCAGGACGTCCACCTGCTCATGTACGCCCCCGAGGCGACCGAGGGCCTGACCACCGACCAACAGGCCAACCGCAAACGCTTCACCGATCTCTATCGCAAACTCCTCGACGCCTTCAGCCAGGAACACTGAATCCACCCAGCGCCGCGACCCTCCCACACCGGGGCGAGGGTCGCCGCCGTTCGGCCGAGATCTACAGAGCCGCACCCCAATTGGGTTTGCGGGTGGCGCCGGATGCAGCAGACTCGTTAATGGAGTGAACATTTCCGCACCCGACACTTCGAGTACGGAAGAGAGACCTCCATACCGGGTGGGATCCCGACAACGCGGACCCGGCGGGATAGCACCGATAGAACAACAGCACCCCCGGCCGGAAACCGGGCGGGGGCACTGTCAGAACCGTTGTGGCGGTTGGGGGTTAGAACTGGTCCTGTTCGTAATCCGAGCTGACCAGTTCGTCGGGATGGGTCGCACCGATGACGTCGGGGGTGGATTCCCCGAGCGGACCGGTGAGGTCATCATTGCCGATACGGCTCTGGTAGGACTCGACAGTACGTGAGTGCTCGTCGTCGTTGGCACCGCGCTGGCCGGTGGCGCCGGGGCTGCCGCCCATGAAGGAGTTGCCCGTGCTGGCGCCGCTTGTCGAAGTGCCGGCGCCGAACGACGTGCCCGACAAACCCGAGACCCGACTGATGGGCGAGACGGTGCTGCCCGGCGTGCCGGTCACCTTCTGCGTCGACGGCGAACCCGATGTGCCCGGCGATCCGGACCGGCTCCCGATGCCGGTGATGCTCGGGGTGCCCGCGGTGGTGTGTCCGGTGCTCGTCGACGCCGTCGTGGTGGACGTGTTCGGCGAGCTCGAGGTGCTCGATCCGTCCAACAGGCTCGCCGCGTTGGTCGAGGTGTCCGATGCGATGGACTTCGCCTGCTCCATGATCGGCTCACCGATGTTCTGCATGACCGCCTGCGCGACCTCCTGCGGCGCAGGCAGACCGCTGGTCCCGAGCAACTGGTTCACCAGACCGGTCAGCTCGGCCGTCTTTCCGGCCAGGTCACCGCGGGTGGCATTGGCGACCGCGACGGCCGTCCCCAGATGTTCGGTCGCCGTCGCGATCAGCGCGGCCTGACCGGGCGGGGTCAGCGCCACCGGCACGAGTGCGGTGGCCTGTGTGGCGAATTCGCTCGCGATCCCGAGCAACTGCGCATTGCCCTGCTGCACCACCGCGGCGGCCCGCTGGGTGAGTTCGGAGATGTCGATACCGCGCTGACTGGTGTCCTGCCCCTGGGTCTGCGCCGTCTTGCTCGCGGCCTGCGCCTCGCGTGAGGACTGGCCCTCCCACAGCTGCTCGACGGTCTGCAGACCACCCTTGCCCACGCTCACGGCCGCCTCGATGATCTTCGAGGACTGACTGAGAATCGCGGTCGGGTCGAAGGCGCCGATGACACCGGTGCCGAAGCTGCTGATCAGCTGAAGAATCGGCTGAAACAAGGTGTCGATGCCGGGAATCCCGGGAATCGAGAGCCCCTGCATCAGCGCCGCGACCGGATCGGTCGGAATGTTTGTCGCCGCCGCGCTCGCCGCCGCCCCCTGGGTGCCCGCTCCGCCGAGCGCACTGCTGACCGCGCTCTGCGCCTGCTGCGCCACGTTCTGCGCCGCTTGGATCGCCGGCGCCGCCGCATGGCTGATCGCGGTATGCGCATCGCTGAGCGCCTGCGATACGTCGGGCGGCACCGCCCCGGACAGGATCGCGCTGGCATCCGGCGTCGAATTGCCGTTCAGCCCCGACAATCCCGATGGCATGGTGCCCAGCTGCGGCGAATCCTCGGTGATCTTGCGCGCGAGTACGAATTCGGGCGCCTCGATCGGCGGCAGATCCGCGGGCATCTGCGGCAGCGATAGATCGCTCAAACCCTGCCCCGCATTCTGCAGCGCATCGACCGCGGTGTTCTGCGTCGCGATCACGGCTTCTTCGATCGCCACGTTCTGGCCGTCGGGTGCGATCACGCCGGTATCCATCGGCTTCATGCCCCGCCTCCGACCTGGTTCGTGATCGCGCTCAATACGCCAGCGTTGCTGGAGTCGGTGGTATCGAACGCGGCGGCCGCGGTGAACGCCGATTTCGACAGCTTGTCGTACTTGGCCGAGAGATCGTTGATGTCCTTGGCCTGCAATACCTGTGCCGCGGCGAAGGCCAACAGATAGTCGGCGCCGATCAAACCGAATACCGGCGTGAGCGCGACAACGTTCTGCACGCCGTCGAAGCCCGCCCCCGCGATCTCGCTGGCGACCCCGGCGTTCGTGGTCGCGAAGGCCCGGACCGCATCGGTCTCCACCGAGAGATCAGCCATCGAGTTGCACCCCCCATATCCTCTTGAACTGCAGTTCAGTACTCATAGCGTCGATCAACGTCACTCCCTGCCCGAACCGGGCAGCTGAGCTGTGATCGGGCCCCTGCGCAACCGCGAGTTGATACCAGCGCCGCTGCGGTTGCGCCCAATATAGCGGACCCCAACGGCAACTTTCGAGCCCAATGCAGACACCCGAAAGGAACTGGAACGTGTTGCAAATTAGAACAAGTTCTATATTCTCGATCACATGAAGGTCGCAGTGACCGGCGCAGCCGGGTATCTTGGCACGAATCTGCTCAACCTGCTGGTCGAACGAGGACATGAGGTCACAGCAATCGATCGGATCGTTCCGGAGCAGCGGACGGACCCGAACGTCACCTGGGTCAGCGGCAATGTGCTCGATCCCGAATCGATGCGCACCGTCCTCGCAGGCGCGGAGGTTGTCTACCACCTGGTCGCCGTGATCACCCTGGCCGAGCAGCACGACCTGGCCTGGAAGGTCAATACCGAGGGCGTGCGCGTCGTCGCCGAGGCCGCACTCGACCTCGGCGTGCGCCGGATGGTGCACGCCAGCTCCATCCACGCCTTCAACCAGTACACCTGCGGTGGCCGCATCGATGAGTCCTCGGCGCGCTCGACCGATCCCAGCCTGCCGGTCTACGACCGGTCCAAGTGGGCAGGCGAGGTCGAGTTGCGCAAGGTCATCGATAAGGGACTCGACGCGGTGATCTGCAATCCCACCGGAGTATTCGGCCCGCTCGACTACAGCACCCCACTATCCAGGATCAACCGCACGCTCAAGGACGCGGCCCGCGGCCGGGTGCCCGCGATGATCGGCGGCGGCTTCGATCTGGTTGACGTGCGCGATGTCGCCAAGGGCCTGATCCTGGCCGGAGAGCGCGGAAAGACCGGCGAGAACTACCTGCTCGGCGGTTCGATGATCTCCATGCTCGACCTGTGTCGCACGGCGGCGGCCTGCGCCGGCAAGAAGGGGCCGAAGTTCGCGATTTCCCCCAAGGTCGTCAACGGCCTGATCCCGGCACTAGAGCCGATCGGCAAATTGTTCAAGACCGATATCGTGTCGAAGGCCGCGCTCGGCGCGCTGGTCTCCGCCCCGATCGTCGACCACGGCAAGGCCGAACGCGAAATCGGCTATCAGCCACGGCCCATCGACGAGACCGTGCGCGATCTGGTCACCTTCTTCACCGACCCGGAGCAACTGACCACGTCCAACACCCGACAGATCGCTTGACACCTTTTAGAACACATGTTCGACTGAGGGTGTGCGGTGGCAAAGCCAAACCCTGGATGCCGACGATGGCGCCCTGCCCGGCCTCGGCCGGGCGGGTTTCGTGCGCACCGTACAGACCCCCGAATTCGAGGGCATCACGTTCCACGAGGTGCTCTGCAAGAGCGCACTGAACAAAATGCCGGAGGCGTCGAACCTGCCGTTCCATTGGACGATCAATCCGATGCGCGGTTGTTCACATGCCTGCCGCTACTGCTTCGCGCGCCCCACGCACGAGTATCTGGATCTGGACGCGGGCCGGGATTTCGATTCGCAGATCGTGGTGAAGACCAATATCGCCGCGGTACTGCGCAAGGAACTCGGCCGCCGCTCCTGGCATCGGGAACCCGTCGCACTCGGCACCAATACCGATCCATATCAACGGGCCGAGGGGCGGTATCGGTTGATGCCCGGCATCATTCGCGCGCTGGCCGATTCCGGGACGCCGTTCTCCATCCTCACCAAGGGCACCCTGCTGCGCCGGGATCTACCGCTGCTCACGGCGGCGGCCGGGCAGGTTCGGGTGAGCATCGCGGTCTCCATCGCAATTCTGGACATCGATCTGCACCGCAGCCTGGAGTCGGGCACCCCGGCTCCGAAGGCACGGCTGGAGATGGTGCGAGCACTCGCCGATGCCGGGTTCGAGGTGAATGTCATGGTCGCGCCAGTGATTCCGTATCTCACCGACAGCCGCGCTCATCTGGACGCGCTGTTCGGCGCGATCGCCCAGGCCGGGGCGGCTTCGGTGGTCGCGTTTCCGATGCATCTACGCGGCGCCACCCGCGGCTGGTTTCTGAGTTGGCTGGCCGAGCACCATCCCGCGCTGCTGCGGCGCTATCGCCAGCTCTACGGCCGGGGCGCCTATGTGACACCGGAGTACGGCTCCTGGCTACGCGAGCGGGTACAGCCGCTGCTACAACAGCACGGTCTTATCCGCGAACACCCCCTGGAACCCGAGCCCCAGGCCACGACACCGGTTCCGAACGACACGCAGCTGGCTCTGTTCGCGTAAAGCATTTCACAGGCAAATCCCGCACACGGCGGAGTAGGTTGGCCAATGGCACCTCCCATCGGACGAGGAAGTGAAGCAGGCATATGCCCCCACATCATCGGATCAGCGCGGACCAAAATGATGTCGGCGCAGCGAAATTGGAAAAGGTCGTAATTCGCTTCGCTGGGGACTCCGGCGACGGAATGCAGCTCACCGGTGACCGCTTCACGCACGAGGCGGCCGCATTCGGCAACGACCTCGCCACCCAGCCCAACTTTCCGGCCGAAATCCGGGCGCCGCAGGGCACGCTCCCCGGCGTCTCGTCCTTCCAGATCCAGATCGCCGACTACGACATCCTCACCGCCGGTGATCAGCCCGATGTGCTGGTGGTGATGAACCCGGCCGCGCTGAAGTCGAATCTGGAGGACCTGCCGCGTGGCGCCACCGTCATCGTGAACACCGACGAATTCACCAAGCGCAATCTCGGCAAGGTCGGCTATGCGACCGATCCGCTCGACGATGACACGTTGAGTGATTTCGTGGTGCATCGCGTCCCGATGACCTCACTCACCCTCGGCGCGACCGAACCGACCGGTGTCGGCAAAAAGGACGGCCAGCGCGCCAAGAATATGTTCGCGCTCGGCCTGCTGTCCTGGATGTACGGTCGCCCGATCGGCGGCACCGAGCGCTTCCTGCGCGAGAAGTTCGCCGCGAAGCCCGATATTGCCGAGGCGAATCTGCTGGCCTTCCGCGCGGGCTGGAATTACGGCGAGACCACCGAAAGCTTCGCCACCACCTTCGAGGTATCCCCCGCCAAGCTGCCGCCGGGCACCTACCGCCAGATCACCGGCAATACCGCGCTCGCCTACGGCCTCGTCACCGCGGGTCAATTGTCCGGATTGCCGGTCTTCCTCGGCACCTACCCGATCACGCCCGCCTCGGACATCCTGCACGAGTTGAGCAGGCTCAAGAACTTCGACGTCACCACTTTCCAGGCCGAGGACGAGATCGCGGGTATCGGCGCAGCGCTGGGCGCTTCGCTCGGCGGTGCGCTGGGGGTCACCAGCACCTCCGGGCCCGGACTCGCGCTCAAGAGCGAGACCATCGGACTCGCGGTGATGACCGAGCTGCCGCTGCTGATCGTCGATGTGCAGCGCGGCGGTCCGTCCACCGGACTGCCGACCAAGACCGAACAGGCCGATCTACTGCAGGCGCTGTACGGGCGCAATGGGGAATCACCGGTCGCGGTGCTCGCGCCACGTTCCCCCGCCGACTGCTTCGCCACCGCGGTGGAGGCGGCCCGCATCGCGCTCACCTACCGCACACCGGTGCTGTTGCTCTCGGACGGCTCGATCGCGAATGGTTCTGAGCCATGGTCGATTCCGCGTGTCAGCGACTTGGCGCCGATCGATCCGCGCTTCGAGCCGCATGCCGAGGAGGGCACGCCGTTCCAGCCCTACGCCCGTGATCCGGAGACCCTCGCCAGACCGCTCGCGGTGCCGGGCACCGCGGGCCGCGCACATCGGATCGGTGGACTGGAGAAGGCCGATGGCAGCGGCAATATCTCCTACGAGCCCGCCAACCACGAGCTGATGGTCCGCCTACGGCAGGCCAAGATCGACGGCATCGCCGTTCCCGAACTCGAGGTCGACGATCCCGATGGGCGTGCCGAACTGCTGCTGATCGGCTGGGGCAGTTCCTATGGACCGATCGGCGAGGCCTGTCGCCGCGCCCGCCGCCGCGGCGTCCCGGTCGCCCAGGCGCACCTGCGATACCTGAATCCGTTGCCCGCCAACCTCGGTGCCGTACTGCGCCGCTATCGCACGGTGGTGACGCCGGAGATGAACGGCGGTCAGCTGGCCATGCTGCTGCGGGCGAAGTACCTGGTGGATGTGCAGCCGTGGACGAAGATCGCGGGTACGGCGTTCTCCGCGCAGGAACTCGTCGGGGTGATCGATGCCGCACTGGACGGGTCGATCGAGGAGATGGAAAACGATAAAGCCTTCGCGGCGCGGGCTCGGGCTACGTACTCGACTGGGGGTAACTGATGACCATCGTCGAAACCTCGCTCATCGGAGCCGATCTGGGTCTCACCGGGATCTCCGGTGTCCCGGCCGCTGACGGGCCGCAAAAGGTCAAGGACTTCACCTCCGATCAGGAGGTGCGCTGGTGCCCCGGCTGCGGTGACTACGTGATCCTGGCGACCGTGCGCGGCTTCCTCGCCGAACTCGGATTGCGCAGGGAGAACCTGATGTTCGTCTCCGGGATCGGCTGCTCGAGCCGGTTCCCGTACTACCTCGAGGCCTACGGTATCCACTCCATCCATGGCCGGGCGCCCGCCATCGCAACCGGCCTCGCGGTGACCCGGCCCGATCTGTCGGTATGGGTAGTGACCGGCGACGGTGACGCGCTGTCCATCGGCGGCAATCATCTGATCCATGCACTGCGCCGCAATGTGAATATGACGATCCTGTTGTTCAACAATCGGATCTACGGACTCACCAAGGGGCAGTACTCCCCCACCTCGGAGCAGGGCAAGATCACCAAGTCGACGCCGATGGGCTCGGTCGACCACCCGTTCAACACCCTGTCGGTCGCGCTCGGCGCCGAGGCCAGCTTCGCGGCCCGCGCACTGGATTCCGATCGTGCTGGCCTCACCGAGGTGCTGCGCGCCGCCGCTGAACACCGCGGCACCGCATTCGTGGAGATCCTGCAGGACTGCCCGATCTTCAATGACGGCTCCTTCGATGTGCTGCGCAAGGGCGACGCCGAATCCCGCCTCATTCCGCTGCACGACGGCCAACCGATCCGCTTCGGTGCCGACGGTGAATTCGCTGTGGTCCGAGATGGTTTCGGGCTCGCGGTGGCGCGCGCCGACGAGGTCGCGGAGTCCGACATGATCGTGCACGACGCCTACGCCGACAATCCGGAGTACGCGTACGCCCTCTCGCGCCTGTCCGACCAGGACCTCGGCCATGTGGTGACCGGCATCTTCCGCAATGTCACCAGGCCCACCTACGACGATGCTGTCCGCGCCCAGACCGCGGCGGCTCGGGAACGCAAACCGGTACAGGCGGACTCGCTGCAAACCCTGCTCAATGGCCCGGAAACCTGGACCGTCAGCTAGCTGCGACTAGCTCGGCAGTCCCAGCCGATCCGCGAGCGCGCCGAGGGTGCGCTGCAATGCGGCGCGCTCGGCGGCGGTGAGATCCGCGGTCGTCTCGGCGTCGATCGCATGTGCCGCTTCGAGGCATTTGCGCAGTAGCGCGCGTCCGTGGGAGGTCAGGCTCAGGACCTGACGGCGGCGATCCTCCGGGTCGCGCAATCGATCGATGGCGCCCAGGGATTCCAAGTGGTCGGCCAGAGTGACGACCAGACTCGGCGCGACGCGCAGGATCTGCGCCATCTGCATCTGCGATGCGGGACCGTTGGCCGCAAGGACATTCAGCATTCCGGCATGTTTCGGCTTCAGGCCCAGATCCGCCACGCGGGCACTGAAGCGGTCTGTCAGGAACGCGCCGAGCAGCCCGAGTCGGAAGGTCATGGTCTCCGGCAGATTTTCCGCCTTGACGTTCTTCATGAGTCGCATAATACTGATCCAGAACCATTCATAACCTGAACGATTCTGAGAGTGAAAGATGCAGACCGAGAAACTCATCAAGTCCGCGATCATCGTCAACGCAATCGGTGCGGGTATCGCCATGGCATTCAGCGCCGCGGCTGTCATCGACCCCACCCTCGCCGTAACCGGCGGCGCGGACTCCCCGAGTGTCGATATGTACGCCCAGGCCTATGCCGCCCGCGCCGTCCCGCTGGGCGCCGCCCTACTGTTCAGCCTGACCAGCCGCCACAAGCGCGGCCTGCTCCCGCTGCTGACCGTTTCCGGAGCGGTCCAACTCGGCGACGTCGCCATCGGCGCCACTCAGGGGATTCCGGGCATGATGGTCGGCGGCACCGTGCTCGCGCTCATCCATCTGGCGACTGCCGGCCAGTTGGTCCTCGGCAGGAATCGCGGCGCCGCCGTCACCGCCTGAGCCATGAGTATGGCGCGATCGACCGTCGAGGATCAGGGGCGCTTGGCGAACCCCAGGTCGATTACGGCGTCACGTTCTTGTTCGAGTTCGGCCACGCTGGCGTCGATGCGGGTGCGGGAGAAGTCGTCGATATCGAGGCCCTCGACGATCGAGTATTCGCCGTCAGCACAGGTGACGGGGAACGAGGTGATGAGGCCTTCGGGGATGCCGTAGGAGCCGTCGGAGGGGACGGCCATGGAGGTCCAGTCGTCGACGTGGGTGCCGCGGGACCAGTCGTGGATGTGGTCGATGGCGGCGCTCGCCGCGCTGGCGGCCGACGATGCGCCACGGGCCCGGATGATGGCGGTACCGCGCTGTTGGACGGTGGGGACGAAGTACTCGCTCAGCCAGCTCTGGTCGACCACGTCGAGGGCGGGGCTGCCCGCGATGGTGGCCTGCGTGATGTCCGGGTATTGAGTCGCGGAGTGATTACCCCAGATGGTGACGCGGGCGATATCGGCGGCGGGCGCGCCGGTCTTCTTGGCGAGTTGGGCGATGGCGCGGTTGTGGTCGAGGCGGGTCATGGCGGTGAAGCGGTCGGCGGGCACGTCGGGGGCATTGCTCATCGCGATGAAAGCGTTGGTATTGGCCGGATTTCCGACCACGAGCACCTTGACGTCGTCGGCGGCGCTGGCATTGATGGCCTGCCCCTGGTCGGTGAAGATCGGGCCATTGGCGGCCAGCAGATCCGAACGCTCCATGCCCGCAGTGCGCGGCCGCGCCCCCACCAGCAGCGCGACATTCGCCCCGGCAAAACCGACCCAGGGGTCGTCACTGATATCGATCGACTGCAGCAGCGGGAAGGCACCGTCCTCGAGCTCCATCGCCACACCCTCCAGTGATGCGACGGCGGCCGGGATCTCGAGCAGCCGCAGCCGCACCGGCGTGTCGGACCCGAGCATGGCCCCGGACGCGATCCGGAACAGCAGACCGTAGGCGATCTGCCCCGCACCCCCGGTCACGGCAACGGTCACGGGCGCGGTCCGAGCGGCGGTGCTCACGACGAACTCCTTGCAATAGGCGGACACTCGATCCCCACCCTAACGACTCTCACCACCCCCGAACCGCTGTGGTGAGCTACACGACAGTCACCCCGGCAGACACATCTATCCCGCCCGGCGACCAAGAAGCGCGAGTCGACCCGCCCTCGACTCGACTGCTTTGCCGCACCCAACAGCCCCACCAAGAATCCACGCCTGTGCGGGCTCGAGGGGTATTGCAGCACGTCTGATCAGGAGTGCTGATGATGCTTTGTGCGCCCCGCTCGGGTGGGAGTTTTGAGCACCTGCCAGTGCGAGGGTACGGATCCCCCGAACCGCTGCCGCCGTTCGACACATCGCGCAACCGTGCATCATGTGCAATGTCGCACCGTCGGCTGATTCGCATGTCGCGCAGCTCAACTCGCGCCTTGGGGATCCCGAGTGAACCGTAGCCACTGCGCGAACGTCCGCCTAGTGAGAGAGGCTGTCCTCCAGCGACACTCAACCTACCCGCTGACTCAACCCGAGCAACAACTCAGCACCCCATCAACGCATCCTGCCAACCTCGGCCATGCGCGAAATCCGCTGCGCGCGAGTTCAGCACAATCCCGCGACTTCCTGATCGGTCAGCACGATCGGCGAAACATAATCCTTCGCCCTCGCAAGCTGCACAGCGCGATACAACGGACGCTCCGCCAAACCCGCGTCACGAGCTTCGGCGCGCAGTTGGTGGACGAGCATTGTCGAAACCGCAACGGCCGCAGCGAGTTCACTGGCGGACAGGGCATCGGCGAGTTTGCGGAGGCCGAGCAGATGGAGTTCGCGACCGCTGCCCGCGTCGGTGTACATCGCCAGCGGAACAACCTGTGATTCGGCACCGGCGGTGACTCGCAGGACGATTCGGCTCAAACGGGCCGGATAGACAAGTATCTCCACGCCGTTCGCGGCGGCGAGGTCGACCCGGTGTTCACCGAAGGTGTGTCTGGCGTGAATCGTGGTTCCGGCCAACCACATCCGCCGCCGCCGCAGGGCAATGGCATAGGCAACCGTTGGCGCACCCACGACCACACCGATCGCGATCGCGATCGGCCACGGCACCAGCAGTGCCGCGAGCAGTGCGGCACCGACACCCACCCCTACCGCGGCGAGGGCAAGTCGCCGCAGCATGGGTGCGTAGGTTTCGGGTGCGACGAGGTCGAGTCCGACCGTCGGAACCGGTTCGGCTGCGCCGGGGTCGATGGGTTCTACGGGCACGGCTGCGCATTCATATGGGTGCGGATGTCGTCTCCCGGCACCGTACTACCCCGCCGGGCGCAGCGCCGCCGCGACAGCGGCGACCGTCTCGTCCAATGGGATCTGGCGCTGCTCACCGGTGGCCATATCCTTCAGGCCGATGGTGTTCTCGGCCAGGTCACGATCGCCGAGGACCAGGGTGAATTTCGCACCGGACTTATCGGCGGCCTTCAAGGAGCCCTTGACGCCACGGCCACCGTAGGCCAGGTCGACCCGAATCCCCGCCGCCCGCAACTGCGCCGCCAGCACGACGAGGCGCTGTTTGGCCGCATCGCCCAGCGACACACCGTAGACCTCACACCGCGCCGGATCGCCCGCCGACTTGCCCTCGGCCTGCAAGGCCAGCATGGTGCGGTCGACGCCGAGGCCGAAACCGATACCGGACAGCGGTTGTCCACCCAGCTCGGCCATCAACCCGTCGTAGCGACCGCCGCCGCCGATCCCCGACTGCGCCCCGAGTCCGTCGTGCACGAATTCAAAGGTCGTCTTCGTGTAGTAGTCCAGGCCGCGCACCATGCGCGGATTGACCACATACGGTATGCCGAGCGCGTCCAGATATCCCAGCACCTGCTCGAAGTGCGTCTTCGCAGATTCGGACAGGTGATCGATCATCAACGGCGCGTTCGCGGTCATCTCCCGCACCTCGGGCCGCTTATCGTCGAGCACGCGCAGTGGATTCAATTGCGCCCTCCGCTTGGTCTCCTCGTCCAGCGGCAGGCCGAACAGGAACTCCTGCAACAGCTCCCGATACTGCGGACGGCAGGTCTCGTCACCGAGCGAGGTGATCTCCAGCCGGAAACCGGCCAGTCCGAGCCCGCGATATCCGGCATCGGCGATCGCGATCACCTCGGCGTCCAGTGCCGGATCATCGACACCGATGGCCTCGACGCCGACCTGCTGCAGCTGCCGGTAGCGACCGGCCTGCGGGCGCTCGTAGCGGAAGAACGGACCCGAGTACACCAGCTTCACCGGCAGTTGACCCCGGTCGAGCCCGTGTTCGATCACCGCTCGCATGACACCGGCGGTACCCTCCGGCCGCAGCGTAACGCTGCGGTCACCGCGGTCGGCGAAGGTGTACATCTCCTTGGTGACCACATCGGTGGACTCACCGACGCCACGGGCGAACAGCGCGGTGTCCTCGAAGATCGGCAGCTCCACATGCCCGTATCCGGCCAGTCGGGCGGCGCGGATCAAGCCGTCGCGCACCGCGACGAACTCGGCCGAACCGGGTGGCACGTAATCCGGGACCCCCTTCGGGGCGGAGAAGCTGCTGGTCTTGGTCACGATGGTCAAGTTTCCACCACCACCGCCCGTCAAGTCCAACCGGTTAGCCCACGCGGCAAATGGCCTGCTGAGCAGTCTCAGGAATAGATGGCACAATCCTGTGCCGTACGTAACGGATACGGGAGGAACGTGGTAGTGCCGAGCAACGAACAGCGACGGGCAGCGGCGAAACGCAAGCTGGAGCGCCAGCTGGCCAACCGGGCCGATCGGGCGCGCAAGCGCAAGCGACTCATGATCGCCGGGTCCGCGCTCGGCGTGGTCGTCGTGGCCGCGGCGGCCGTCGGCGTGTACTTCCTGACCAAGGGCGATGAAAAGCCCGCCGCTATCAGCTGTGACTACCGCAATAGCCAGAAGCCCGCCGATAAGCCGGTGAACAAGCCGCGCACCAGCGGCATCCAGAACACCGGCGATAACGCCGAGCTCAGCGTCAGCATGGAGACCACCCAGGGCCCCATCGGCCTGACCCTGGACAACGCCAAGGCGCCCTGCACGGTGAACAGCTTCGCCAGCCTGGCCGGTCAGGGCTACTTCGACAACACCATCTGCCACCGTATGACCGCGGACGAGGGTCTGAAGGTGCTGCAATGCGGCGACCCGACCGGCACCGGCACGGGCGGTCCCGGCTACCAGTTCGACAATGAGTACCCGACCAATCGGTACAACCCCGCCGACCCCGCATTGCAGAAGCCGATGGACTACCAGCGCGGCACCCTCGCCATGGCCAACGCGGGACCGGATCCGATCGACGGCGGTGGCACCAACGGCAGTCAGTTCTTCATCGTCTATGGCGATTCGAAGCTGCCGCCGAACTACACCATCTTCGGCACGGTCGACCCGAACAGCATGGCCACGTTGGACAAGATCGCCGCAGGCGGTCAGGACAACTCCAACGGCCAGGGCGACGGTAAGCCGAATCTCCCCGTGACCATCCAGTCGGTTCGCATCGACTAGTGACACGCCCGATCCGGGTGCTCGCTTCGTTCGGGCCCGCTGCGCACAATGAGCAGCGGGCCCGAACTGTCATCCACTGGATGAGCCTAGGGTAGGCGACCCTAATAGTTCGGTTAGGATGCGCTAAAACCGAAGATCCTCCGAAGCTTTCGCCTACCCGCCGGAATTGTGCGATATATGCTCTTAAGCGGCACGCCCACGCGGTTGGTGCCGAGCTTTCTCGGGTAATCTCGAATGAAGGAGAACGCGTAGCGTAGCTATCCCTGATCGGGCAACCCCCGTGGGAGTGCCACGCGACGAGTCCTCTGGGTGTCCACGTTTGCAGGCGGGGCACCGACACGACGGGTTACAGTTCGGCGTGGCGGCGTCCGTGTCAAGCACCACAACATCCATAGTGATCACTGCAGCATCGGGGAGCAGCCATGTCCGAGGAACTGGACGACATCGGCCGGGAAACCGCGGCCATGATGAAGACTATGTTGCAGCTTGCGACCCTGGTCGCGCTGCGGACCCGGGAGCGTGGTCAGAAAGAAGCCGAAGCCCGCGTCAAGGTCACCGAGGCCCGTATCAAGGAGGCCCGGGAACTCCAGATCCGTGAGGCCCGCGACGCCAAGGCCAAGGACCCACGCAATCTCGAACTGGCCCGCATGGTCGAGAAATCGGTACCGGCCCAGGGCATTTCGCTGGAGAAGGATCGTTTCTCCGCACAGGCCGAGGCCAGCCGGATGGCCGCGACGGCCTCAGCTCAATCGAAACCACTCGTACGGTATGACTCCGCGGAACGCCGGATGGCGATCGCGGCGCACCTCGCTCGCATCGGTATCGCACCGGAGTTGGCGGCGGTGCGGATGCTCATCGAAGTAGGCCAGGGCCAACCGCCCGAAGAGGCGGTTCGCATTCGCGATGAAGCGGCCCGAGCCGCTGCGGCACGAGGCCGGGAGCAGGACGCCCGCGGCCTGGAACGCGTCAGACAGTAAGGCGCACACCGCAAACCGAAACGCCCGCTGAAATCAGCGGGCGTTGCTTTTTCCGCCTCCCCGGATCTTCAGCCGACCGGTCGGTGCCCACAACGTCGCGTCGCGGTCCGGCGGCCGTGCGCATGGTTCAGTTCTGGGCGTACCCGACGAGTTACCCATGTACGTGCGAAATCAGTTGTCATGTAGGGCATTACATGCGGAAGTCGCCGATTGTGGGATCACCGAACAACCCTTGTGCCGGGGACTTCAGCGGTAGCGGGCTGAGCATGTCCTTGTGGCCGTTGCGCACACTGCAGTACTTGAACGGGCCACGCGGATCGAACAGCTTCGTCATATGTGGATCGGCGTGGTCGAGGAACCAGATGCTCAATCCGGTGCTCGGCTCCAGTCGGTAGTGCTCCCATGCGCGCCATAGCGCGTCCAACCGCGCCACCGCCTCGGCATGCTTCCACCACTCCGGACACCACACCGTTTCACTGATGTCGGTGACCTGACGCCGATACACCAGGCTCAGGTAGTTCTCGACGAACTCCACCACATTGGTGTAGATCATGGGCTGTTGCTGCTGTTCGGTCACAGCTGCACCTCGCTGACGCTCGGCTCCGCTGTGCCCGATGGTGCTGTGTCCATGGTTCGCTCGCTCCGCTCCCTCACACCCGCACCTCACTAACGCTCGGCTCCACTGTGCCCGATGGTGCTGTGTCCATGGTTCGCTCGCTCCGCTCCCTCACACCCGCACCTCACTAACGCTCAGCTCCACTGTGCCCGATGGTGCTGTGTCCATGGTTCGCTCGTTCACAGGGGCCGGACCTCCTCGACTTGGCCGTATTCGGGTGGCGGAGCAGCCTTGGTCAGGTTGGGCGAGCCGAACAGGTCGGCGATCTCGGTCTTGCGCCCCGGAAGATGGTGCGAGATCGACTTCTTCACATCGTCAGCGTAGTCGCCCTCCCACCACGGCACGGTGCGCACGAGCACCGCGGGCTGGCCGGAGGTGAAGACGATCGCGCGCCCCTGCGGCAGGGTTGCCAACGCGTTCACGGTGAAGGTCTTGGATGAGCCCAGTGACCGCGAATAGCTCTTGCCGCCTTTGGATTCCGAGACCGATGAGGAGATCGCGTCGTATTCCCCGATCGCCTCGGACCGGTCCCGCAGGAAGTTCATATCGTCGACGCCGGGGCCGAGCACCTTGATATTGGCCGCCGACCACAGCGCCAGCATGCCGTCATCGCCCCAGCAGCGCGCGCCCTGGGCCCAGGACTGCAACACCGTCATCACCACGATGCCGCGCGAGCCGAAGTGGCTGTACTGCTTGGGCAGATCCTTCCAGCGCACCACATTCGCCGCCTCGTCGAGCACGGCGAGCATCGGAATCGGCAGCCGTCCGCCGGGCGAGCGCGAGGCCTTGCGCATGGCGACATCGACCACGGCCTCGGTGAGCGCACTCACCAATGGCGCCGCCGAACCGCGGCCCTCCAGCGACAGGCTGTAGAGAGTGCCGTTGTTCTCGATGAATTCGAGTTCGTCGAACTGCATGCGGTTATCGCCGGGCAGGATCCACGGATGCACGTTCGACAGCTGCAGGCAGCGGATCATCTTCTTCGCGGTGCCGAAGATGCCGCTCTTGGTGCGTGGATCAGCGTTGTACTGCATCGCGAGGCCCGAGGCCGTGTAGTGCTTGCTCGCATTGCGCAGCAGCTCGATGGGTTCTGCGTCGTTGGGGTTGGTCACCCAATCCCAGACCTGGACGATCGGGCGATTGCCGAGCGCGGCGGCCAGGAACAGCCCGGCCAGCAGATCCTCGGCCTCCGGATCGAAGAATACGTCACCCTTGGCGTCGGAGCCGTTGTCGGCGTCGGCGAAGTGACCGGCCAGCCGCGCGGCCCGCATCTCGGCGCCGTCATGGTGGGCGTCCACCCAGTCCAGCGGATCCCAGAACCAGGAGGGCTCCTCCCCCGCGACGCCCTGCGGATCGAAGACGAAGGTGCGACTTCCCTTGGCCTCGCGCACATCTCGGGTTGCGTCGACCACATCGCGCTTATTCGAGGTGGACAGCACCGGGCCGATCGCGGTCAGGATCGCCGGGATCACCCGCGAGGTCGACTTGCCTTGTCGCGGGCCCCAGATGTCCAGGTGTAGATCCTCATAGGAGCCGTAGAGCATCACCCCGTCGGCGACGCCGATGCCGATCGGCACGCCAGGGCTGTCGTTGTAGCCGAGTCGCACGCCGAGCAGATCGGCCTTGGCCCGGACCCCGGCCTCGGTGAGCGACTTGATGGCGCTGCCGCTGCCCATGACATCGGCCTTGTCATCGACGGCGAGCCTGCCCACCGCCCGGCGCGCGGCAAGCCTTTTGCGCACCACCAGATAGGCGATGAGCGCCGCGATGACGAGCAGCACGATTACGGTGGAGGCGCGCGGCCAGTGCAGCTTGCCCTTGGCGAGATCGGCGACGATCTCGATCGGGTTGATCGGAATGTGCTGCGGCGTGACCGCTATCGCGTTGCCGAGATGCAGTGCGAGCCAGAGGGTTCCGAGCAGCGCGAAACCGGCGTAGATCATGTAGAGGGTGATATCGGGTCCGACCACGGCCGGATCCTGCACCTTCTTCTTTTTCGCCATGTCTGCCTCCTGTTAGGACCTAGCTATGCGGTTGTCGCTGGTACGGGTTCAGCGGTACGCGTCGAGCCGCCAGCCCGCTGGTGTGCGTACG
This sequence comes from Nocardia sp. NPDC004604, assembly GCF_040609795.1. NCBI lineage: Bacteria > Bacillati > Actinomycetota > Actinomycetes > Mycobacteriales > Nocardiaceae > Nocardia > Nocardia sp. NPDC004604. Next base: position 189,764 of record NZ_JBEXLC010000001.1, on the reverse strand, counting down.
ACGGTCGCGATCACCGTTGTCGGCGGCAGGGATTCCTTGCGCCCGTTCGGATAGACGACCGTCTGCTCGATCCCGATCTTGAACTGCTCGACGTTCGGATCCGTGCTCGCGGGCGGGCGCTCCCCCGACGCGAAGGTGAAGGCATCGATATGCGCCTGCGCCTTGGCCCAATCCGCCCACTGCAGCGTCGCCTTCGGCGTCTCCACCGCGGTCGGTGTGCCGTCCAGCATGCGGATCAGGCTGGGCCCCAACCATTTCCGCGCACGCGACAGCGAGGCGCCCTGGGCTTCGGTGGCGGGCTGCCAGGAGTAGATCTCTTTCAGCGCGGCCACCGCGACACCATCGGGCGTCACCGGATCGGGTGCGGGCACCTCCTCCAGCAATCGGGTTGTGGACGTGGGCGCATGCGGCGCAGCGGAACCCGCGTCCTTGTCCTTGCCGCCACACCCTGCACCGAGCATCGCAACGCTCACCACCAGCATCACCACCAGTTTCGCGCGTGTGTCATTCAAGGCTAGCCGCCACGGCCGATACTTGGGCGGTCCGATCGACGCACGCGCCTCGGCGTGTTCGCTCGCTGCACGCGCGGTCGGCATCTCTGCCGGGGTTGTGGTCTCCACCGCGGTTGTGGTTGTCGTCCCCGCCGCGGTAGCGGTTGTCGTCACAGCACCCTCCTCCCGCGGCCATCGCCCGGCACCGCGACCTCGGTCACGCCACTGGAATGCCCGTATGTTGCGGGCACGGATTTGATCATTCGTCCATTGCCGGAATAGATTCCGACGTCGGCGGGACCACGCGGGCCGAACGAGCTGAATACCAGATCGCCGGGCTCCAGCTTGCGCATGGGCACCTCGATGCCCGCCTCCCACTGCTGTTCGGCGGTCCGCGGCAGCGTAACCGTGCCCGAGGAGGCCGCGAACACGGCGGCCGAGGTGAGACCCGGTCCGTCCAGTCCGCCACCGCTCGGTCCCTGTGGACCGCCACCGCCCCACACGTACGGGGTGCCGAGCCACTGCTGCGCCGCCTGGACGATCTGCCCGCGGCCCGCACCCTCCTGCGGGGTGAAGCGCCCGTTGGAGCCCTGCGCGCGGTACAACGGTTCCATCGCAAGGATATTCGCGACATAGGGCTGGGTCTCCGCATAGTGCGCGGCCACCAGGTTCGGCATGCCGCCGGAGGCCAGTACCGCACCCTCACCGGCGTTGTAGGCGGCCAGGGTCAGCGCGACGACATCGCCCTGTACCCGGCCCTCGGACTCCCATGCGACGATCTTGCGCGCGATGGCGCACATATAGCGGCCCTGACCCATGATCGCGTCACCGTCGTCCCATACGCTGGCCACGCCATTGCCGTCGGCATCGATAACGTAGGGCTTACCGTCGTCGGGGTCGATACTGGCCGCGGTCCCGGGCAGGAACTGGGCCAGCCCCTGCGCGCCAGCGGGTGAGGACGCACTGCGCCGGAATCCGGACTCCTGCCTGCCTTGCGCGGCCAGCAGCGAGGGGGTGATCTGCGGGCAGATGGAACCCGCACGGCGATACCAGATTTCGAGTTCCTGGGGCACCTTGCCCGCCGCCAGCGCGCCGCCCGCCGTGCCGAAGCCGCGATTGCAGCGCGGATCGGAGGAGAAGGCCTGCGCACCACCGACATCCGGGGTCGGGGCGCCGTCGAGCCAGGGCAGCGGGTCGATCTGGCGGCCACCGGTGAAGCGCCCGCCCGGGACGATTTCGAAATGCAGGTGCGGACCGCTGGATTGGCCCGCCGACCCGACCTGAGCGATGGGCTGACCGGCGACGACGGTGTCGCCGACGTGCACGTGCACACCGCTGTCCCACATATGCCCGTAGACCGCCGAATACGCGCGGCCGTTGGTATCCACGGAGTCGACGACGATCCAGTTGCCGAAACCCGATGCGGGACCGGCCGCGACGACGCGTCCATCGGATACCGAGTAGATGGTGGTGCCGTCCGTGGCGGCGAGGTCGACGCCCAGATGCGTGCCACCACGCGCGCCGAAGACATCCGACACGGTGAAGGTGCCAACGGCCAATGGCAGGGTCCGGCGGATCGGGCCGATACCGGCGGCCAGCGACGGGGCACCGGTGGCGGTCGGATTAGCCTGTGTGGCAGTGAGATCGGTCTTCGTGACAGTGGGATTGCCGGTTGTACGCGCGGCGGAAGTGGTAGCGGCGACCCGGGAATCGCCCGGCGCGTAACCACCCAGCGGCGGCAGCACACTCGACGATCCGAGCACCGAGGAGCCCTCGCACCCGTCGTCCACGGCGGGCATCACGACGACCAGCACCAGGGTCATCAAACCCAGCACACTCGCCAGCGCCAGGTATAGGACGGTCCGCCCGGTCACCGCATCCCCGGCGGCGCCGATCGGACGCGAGACGAATTCAGGTGACTCACCGTTGCCGCCGAGATTGGTTGAGGGTGTCGGCCAGCGTCCGGTTCATCTCCGCCGCGGCGGCCAATTGTTGTTGCAGCAGTGCGACTTTGCGGCGCAAGGCGGTCGCGTCGAGGCGCTCCAGACTCGGTCCCTCTGCCGCACGCACCCAGTTGCGAACCGAATTGGTATGCACGCCGATCTGCTCGGCCACCACTCGACACGCCTCCGATTCGCTGCGCAATTTGCCGGTCAGTGCGATGACCTGTTCGACCGCGGCCTTGCGCACCTCCGGGGACACTCTGCGATAGGACCGGTGCGGCATCATGCGCCCCACCTCACACAGACAACCGGTCTCCGTAACAGTGCGGGTTTTCTCATGCGGCGCTCCCATTGGGGGAATCGCCACCGCGCGAAGTGGATTCGGTGAACTCGGAGAAACGCTGGTTGGTTTCGTGGATACCACTCTCCTTCTCGGACAGGGTGAATTCCATATGGAACGGGATGCCGGGGCGACGATCCTCACCGATCTTCAACAGGAATTTGCCGGTACCCGGCGGTGACGGACGTTGCTGGCCGGGTTTGAGTGCCTCACCGGTCAGCGCTTGCGGTGCGGACCATCCGGTCACCATCTCCTCCTCGGCGGATGTGAACGGAACCACGCTGTCCAGGCGCTTGATCTCCTCGCCGGGCAGCGCGCCGAATATCTTGGCGCGCGCGCGTTCGAGGAAGCCGAGCGCCTTCGCGATGGCGGCCTCCGATCCCAGTGCTTGCAGGTCCTTGATGGTGTGGCTGATCATGATCAGCGCGGTGGCGATGGTGCGCTGTAGACGGGTCAGCTCATCGACCCGGTCGACCATGAAGTCACCGAGTCCGAGCACCTGCCACAGCTCGTCCATGACCACTTGGAAATAGCGCTGCGGGCCGAGATTCGCGTCGGCGAGCACATGTGCGGCCTCCACCGAGGCGAATCCGTCGGCCCAGCAGGCCAGCATCACCGCGGCCTTGAGTTTCTTATCGCCGGTGGGGATGTGCGAGACGTCGATGCAGACCGCGACCGCGCTGGTATCGATCGGAACGCTGGTCTGCCCGTTGAAGATCGCGCCGAAGGGGCCCTGAGTGAGTGCGCGCAGCGAACGCCGCAGGCCCTTGATGGCGACCTGGTATTCGTTGGGGTCGTCGGCGCCCGCGTCGAGCTGTAACTCGTCACCGCCGCTGACGATCACCTCGAGCAGGTTCTCCATGATGGGCGGCTGGTCCGGGGTGTAGCCACTGCCCGGCCGGTAGAGGATGCGCAGCGCGGTGGCGATCAGGGTCTCCTCGTAGTCGCGCACGCGTGCGCCGCGCACGAGTTCCACCAGACCGGCGATGAGCGTGACCTGGCGGGCGCGCAGGTCCTGCAGCACCTGAAGTTGCAGTGCGGGAAGCTCGTCCAGCAACGGCACGACCGAACCGAGCACACCCGCGGCGAGCGGGTTGAGCTTGCCGTGGCCGTAGCCCAGATCGATCACCTGACCGCCGACCAGCTCGACCAGCTTGCGGTAGTCCGGTTTCACGTCGGCCAGGATCAGCGGGGTGATGCCCTGTGCGATACCGCCGAGCACGATCCGGCGCACCAGCGAGGACTTACCGAAACCATTGAGCCCCAAGACGAAAAGGCTCGGCGCGGTAATGAAGCTGCCGCGCAGGAACCAGTTCATCGGATCGAAGCAGACCGGCGCGCCGGTGTGCAGATGCGAACCGAGCGGAGTGCCGATCAATGGCGCACCGGCGCCGACCGACCAGGGCCACAGGCCGGCCACCTGGGCAGTGGTGGCCCGGTATTCGACCGGGCGGCCGACGACATTCATCCGGCCGCCACCCGGGCCCAGATAGCCGCGATCGGTGAGTTGGGCCGTGCTGCGGTCGAATCCGTCCTCGAAGACCTGTTCGGCGCGGGCCGCGTAGTTGCGGCGGCGGATATCGTCGGTGCGGACACGGAAAGTCGCGAAGGCCGCCCGCAGTCCGGTGCCCTCGCGGCTGATCTGTTCGAGTTTGGCCCGGGTCACATCGTCGAGCAGGGGCGGACCGGACTGCTTGCGCTTATCGGCCCTGGCCTTTGCCCGGCGGGCGGCCTTATCCATCTGCGGGGTGCCCATCGCACGGTCGGCGGTGTAGTCGACCTTGGCCGCGCGCTGTGCCTCGCGACTCGTCCTGGCTCCGTTGCGATCCGGTCGTGCCACGCGTTCCCCCCGTACCGATCGTTGTGGTGCGCCCTCGCGTGTGGGGCGGGCGGTCCTGGCGCCGTCGAGACGGCCACGATCGGCCGAAGTTCGCTCACCCCGGCCGCTTTCGGATCTGGTGCGCCCGCGCTCGGAGCCGGACTGCGGCCGATCGGCACGGCCACCGTCGGCGGATCCGGCGCCGGGACGCGCCCGACGCTCTGCCGCATCGCGCGACGGTCGCCGCTCCCGATCGGACGTCTGGCCCACCCCGGTCCGTTCGCCGCCGCTCACCCGCGCGGACCGCCGATCCCGGTCGGGCATGTCCTCGATGCCCGACCGCTCGACCCGGCCACCGGTGGGCCGCTGTGCACGTCCCGGTGCGGGGCGGGGCCGACCGTCACTGGTCGGCGGCGCCCACGCCTCGTCCTCGGGACGCCGCTTGCGGCGCACCTCGTCCCGCTCGCGCACGGGTGGCTCGTACTCACGTGCCATGGATCGCTCACCCCGCCAAGGCTTTCGGAATTGTCGCGTGTTCCGGCAGGATCACCCCGCAACCGAGCGAGGCCGCGAAGGCCGCCGCCTGATAGCGGTAGCACCGCCGGATCTTCAACCGCGCCTGTGTGGACAGGTCGCGGGTTATGGCTTCGATACGCGGCAGGTCGCCGCGTAGGGGCTCGGTAATGGTCACCAGCGCCCCGAAGCGGGTCACACCGTGACCCCGGGCTTGTTCCTCACGGGCCTGCTGGGTGGCGCCCACCCGCAGGGTCGCGGCCGCCGAGACGACACCCCGTTCGCTCTGCTGTGCCACCAGCGCGTTCTTGAAGTCGTCATCGACGATTTCGGCGGCGTCGGCAGCCGAATGCGGACGGTACACGATGGCGATGCGCTTGCGCGGCACTTCGGGATTCGGCGCCAGCAGCCGCTGCAGCACCCGCTCGTCCACCGCTCCCTCGGGTGCGGCGTCCATCTCCCAGGTGACCGAGCGACCGCCGTCGTGCACCAGATGATCCCACTTCTCGTCGTGCGAGACCGGTCCGGCATCGGCCCAATCCAGCCCGTGCCCTTCGGGTTCGCCGGCGGCGACCTCGAGATCGGCCTGCGAGGCAGGGTCGTAGCTGCGCCGGATGAACGAGATGACCTCATCGGCCGACATGGGCTGGGCGCGCACGCCCGCCTCGGCGAGCGCGGCGCAGATGCCCGGCAGTCTGCGCCCGATCTCGACGGCCTCCTCGGCGGGATTCTTGCGCCGCTCGGCGGTGGTCGCCTTGAAGGTGATCGCGACCCGCGGCAGCAATTGCACCCGTTCCTGCGGTAGTTCGGTCGCGAGTTCGTACATCACCTGCTGCGCCAGTTCCGGTGCCTCCGGCCGGGTGATAGTGGAAACCTCGGTGAGCAGCCGGTTGCCGGTTTCGGGCACGGTATCGATCACCGGAACCACGGCGACGATGTCACTGGTCTGGCCGACCGAGGCGAGGAAGGTGCCCCATGCCGAGACCCAGCGATCGATGACCGGCTGATCGACGGCCTCGTGGCCCTGCGGCCACGCCCGCAAAACCACTGTGTACTGGGCGAATTGCGGTAGGTGGATCATGCCGAAGCTGTAGCCGCCCGCATCGATGCCCTCATAGAGCTTCGAGGGGGCGAGCAGACCGGGTAGCCGGGTGACACCGCCCGGAATCCGCGAGAACCGGCCACCTCGGTACACATGCTCGCCGCGGCTGCGTGAGCGCATCCAGTTGAACATCATCAATCCGTTCTCGTATCCGGAGCGGCCCCCGGTCCGCCACACCAGTGGAACCATCACGACAACGCCGGTGCCGCCCACGATCAGACCCCATTGGAACCCGCCGACCATGGCGCAGATCAGGGCCGTGATCACGACGACGAAGCCGATGACGGTCTCTTCCCAGCGCAGACCGAAAAGGCCTGCGCTGCGCGGCTTCTGCCACAGCCCGTACGAGCGGCGCTCGTAGGGATCGCTCGTCATCGTCATCGCGGAATGGTGCTCCTCCCGAGGTCGGGCGAACGATTCGCCCAGCGGTCACCAGCTACATCACCCATGGCCTCATCGGCGCGGGTCAGCGGCGCGGTCGCGGCGCGGGCCGCACCGATCGCACCCGCCGCCCTGGACGCTCCGGACGGTACTCCCGCCCCGCCCTGCGGGCCGGAGGCGCGCGGAGGTGCGCCCGTCGCGGCACCGCCACCGCCACCGCCACCGCGCGGCGGGACCGGACGCGGAGCGCCACCGCCACCGCGCGGACCGCCAGCGCCGCCCGGGGGCCGCGGACCGGTGGACGAACCGCTGACATACCCAGCCGAACCCGGTGCGGCACCCTTGGCCGAAACGGCCTTGGTACCCATCGCACCCAAAGCGCCTACCGCAATCAGGGTTCCACCCGTCGCGGTGAGACCGGAACCGCCGCTGCCCACGATCGCGACCGCGGGCGTCACCAGTCGCATCAGCGCGGGCAGTACGAACGCGACACTGCACAGCAGCACGATCGCGACCAACATCCGCTGTGCCTGTTCACCTTCGGGCAGCCCGCCGGTATCGGTCAGCGAATCAACATGGCCCGCAGTGGTGAACGCGATCATATAGACGATGGCAGCCACCGGCTTCCAGAGCATGAACGCGATGATCCAGCCGATCAGCTTCTGATAGGACTGCTTGCCGACATTCATACCGGACGCGGCCGCCGCCAATGGCAGCACACCCGCCGCGATGAGCAGCAGACCCTGCCGGACGATGGCGAGCACGATCTGCGCGAGCGCGCCGAGCAATCCGACGATCGCGATGATCAGCACCAGACCCGGCGAAAACGCCTGCAGCTTACTGGTTTTCACCATCAGCTCGGCCAGGTCCTTGGCATTGCCATCGGTCGAATCGTTGATGATCCACTCGGAGAAGCGATCCGAGGCCTGGGTACCGGCGACGATGACGGCGCCGAGCATCCAGGAGCTGAAAACCACACGGGCGAACATGCGGAACGATTCGGCCGCCTCGTTCATCGCGGCGCCGCGTCTGGCTTCGGCCAGTCTGGCGCCGGACAGGATCACCGAGGCTATCAGCAGCAATATCTGCGCCTGATAGGTGTAATCGTTGATCTTCACGAACAACGAACCGTTATCGCTGGCCGCCTCGTTGGGGACCTTCATCCAGAAGGTCAATGCGAGGATGATGGCCTGGCCGAGGCCGTTCATCAGCGAATCGACGACCTTGCCGAAGGTCGAATCCCAGGCCTTGTCCTTGATCGCGTTCGCGACGCCGCTGGGATGTGATGCGGCGTTACCCGCCTTGCATACCGCCGACGCGGCGTCACCGAGGGATACCCCTGGCAGGCCGACATTGTCGAGGGTGTCGTGCAGTTCGTTGCACGTGTCGTCGAAACCGTAGGTCTGTCCGTATGCCACCGTCGGTGTCGCGATCATCACTGTGAAGATGACCGCGAAAATCGTGACTAGACGCCTCACCATTGTGTCCACCCCTCGATGCTTCGCAGGGAATCGATCTGGACTTGCTGCTGTCCACTCACCGCCGTGAGCTTCCAATCGCCTTCGCGCCATACGACTGCCAGGCGCATGCCGACCCATGTTGGTTGGCCATCAGCTGTTTCTCGGGCCTTTCTCGCAAACTGGACGATCGCTGAATCTTCGGTATAGCTCTCGATTCGGAATGCATCCGAAGCGAACAGCAAGGGTCTCAACTTGTCCGGCAGTCGATCCGAGACCTTGCCCTCGGCCACGAGTCGGTCGTAATCGGCCAGATATTGCGGCGTGACCTCGACCAGCCGCAGTAGCAGATCACGGTCGCGCGGGTTGGCATTGGTGCGCCAGTAGATCTGCTCGGCCGCCAGGGCCGCGCCCTGCGGAGTGTGGGCGAATCCGACGGCTGCCTTGCCGTCGATGCGTGCCGGACCATCGGAGGTGGAGAACCGCACCACAGGTCCGCCGAACACGCGCTGCCACACGCCTTGACCACTGGCAGGCTGCGGTGCCGCGGTCTGCCAATTCGGCCCACCCGGCTGCTGTCGCAGTGCGGGATTCTGTTCCAGCACAACGCCTATGCCATTGTCGGGCACATCGACTCGGCGGCCGAATATATCGACGTCCGGATTGCCGAAGCCCGCCGCCCCGGTCTCGGGCACATTCTCCGAACTCGTCCCGGTCTTCGATACCTGGTCGCCGCCAACGGCGTTGTCCCGCATCGCAACCACGGTCACCACGACCGCGACGACCACCGCGAGCAGCGCGCCGACGCCGAGCACCGCGAGCGGCGAACGGTTACGTGCCGGACCCGAGCCGGGCCCCAGGCTCACCATTTCGTCCACCCGTTCAGGGATTCGACATACTCGGTCTGCGTGGTGTTCGTGGTAGCGGGCTTCAGTCGCCAGTCCCCCGCATCCCACACCATGACCAATCGCAGAGCCGCCCACAGCTGCTTGCCGTCGACCACTGGGCCACGCGAAGCGAACTGAATGATCGCCAGATCATCCGCATAGTTCTCAACCCTGAACGCATCCGAGGCAACGAAATACCGAGTTACCTTCTCCGGCTGCTGTTCCGGCAGCTTGTCCTGGGACAGTGCCTTGTCATAGGCGGCGATCTGCTGGGCCGAGACGCGCACCTGGCGGACGTAGAGGTCGCGGTGGGCGGGGCGGGCGTTGAGGCGGTAAGTGATCTGGGCCGCCGCGAGCACCGCGCCTTGTGGGGTGTGCGAATAGCCAACGGCCAGACCGTCTTCGATGCGGGTGGGTCCGTCCGAGGTGGAGAACGGGACGGAGGCGCCATAGACCCGCTGCCAGCCGTGCGGTGCGGTGGTGCCCTCGGGGGCGGCGGTCAACCAGTCCGCGTCGGACGGTTTGCGCTGGCGGGTCGGATCCTGCGGAAGTGGTTGTCCGGCAGAATTGTTCGGGATATCGACGCGTCTGCCGAGAATATCCACCTCGGGGGTCGCGAAGCCGTCCGCGCCGGAACCCGTTGCGGCGGCAGCCTTGTCGCCGCCGGAACCCGAATCGTCCCGCCCGATGAAGACGAATATGCCCACCACGACGATGAGCACCACCACGGCCGCGGATGCGATGACACCGAAGGAGACGCGATCGCGCGGGTACGACTCCTTTTCGCTCATGCCGGTGCCTCCAATTTTACTATGTCCGTGGGTAATTCATCGACCGACTCAATGGGCCGGGCGGTCGGGTCCTGGTCGGGCAGCCGTAACCTCCAGTCGTTGCCGAACCACTCGACGGTGGTGTGATTCACCGCCTTGGAGCTGTCGGAATATTCGGTATAGACATCGACGGCCGATGCCGCGTCGGTGTAGCTGGTGATCTTGTAACCCAGCAGTCTCGGAGCGTATTCGGGCGATGCCGGGCCGGTGATCGAGAGCTGCAGGCGGTTCACCGACCACTCATCTCTCGCCTTGTCCGGCACTACCTCGAGGCGCACGATATCGGGCCACTGACTGTCGGCGGCGATCGACAATCGCACCGTGTGGACGATCGCCGCGAGGGCCGCACCGCTCGGTGACTGCTCGAAACCCGTTGCGGCGCCGTTGGCCGTTTTCTTGGGCCCCTGCGCGGCGTTCGGAAGTGCGACGCCCTGGAACGGCTGCCACCGCACCTGAGTCGGCGCGGCCGACAGGTTCGGGCCGGAATCGCCGTCACCGCCGCCGCAGCCGACCGTCGCCAGCAGCATGGCAGCACTGAACACACCCGCAGCGGGAGTGCGGATGCGCCGCCGCGGCGCGATGAGGTGGTTTCGCGCGTGCTCGCGCTCTGCTGTTGCGCGCGACCGGCGAGCGGTCGCCAGCGGTGTGGAATTCATGCCAGGGCCGTCCCCATCCCGGTTCACGTCGGCAGGAACGCCAACGCGATCCCCGAGGCCGTACTCGCCACCGCTGCCCCGAGCAGACTCATCAAAACGCCGTGCGAGGCGTCGTTCATCGCCAGATCGCTCCGGAATGCGATCCACAGGCGGCCCGCGGACACGATCATCCACGCCAGGCACACCAGCAGCACGAACCAGAGCAACCAGTTCAGCAGCTGCATCAGCGGTTGCAGCACTTCGGCGGGCATCTGCTTGTAGGCGAGCAGTTCCGCCGCGGACATTCGCACGGTCGACATCGCGGACATCAGGTTCCGATGACGGCGTTCATGATGGTGCCCGCGCTGGTCGCGACCACCCCGCCGATCATGGCTCCGGCCACCATCTTCGGCGACTCGAGTCCACCACCTGTCCACTTCTCCCATGCGAACTTGCCGCCCGCGTAGGTGATTCCGCAGATTCCGGAGAGCAATACGAACCAGGTGAGATACCGGACCAGCTGCAAGATCTTCTCCGAGCCGGGAGGCGCCTCCGGGGTCGGGTTACCGACCTGAGCCAGGACAGTGCCGTACGTGTCCTGCACGGCGAGGAGAATCATGCTCATCGGCTGCCTTTCTGGGTTGAAATTGTCGTCAACGGTCCGGTCCGGCGGTCAGTGTCAGGCTCATCGGTGGCCCTCCTCGAAAGATGTACTGCTATCCAGGTTTTCGCGTACCACCGCAACGATATCGGCGCCGAGTTCGCGGACTTCGAGCGGAACTTCCTCGAGCGGGTCGATCTTTTTCTTTTTCGGCGGAATCTCGTCGCCGGGGGTCCAGATGGGCAGTTTCTCCGGCTCGACCAGAGTCCATTCCTCGTACCACGGGATCTGCCAGACCTGGCCCGCGAGCGAACCGACCACATCGCGGTAGCGGCGGATCTCGGCGGGCAGGCGACCGGGACGTGCGGCGACGGTGATCAGACCGAGCACCTCACACGATCCGGCGAAGTCCGAATGGTATTGGCGCAGAAGGTCATGCGCGCGGGTGAGCCCGGTAATGGTTTCCCTGGCCACCAATACGACGAAAGGGGATTCACGGTCGAAGACGCCGGGCCAGCGGCGGCCCGAATCCGCCGCGGGCGCAAGCACATGCGCGAGGGTACTGGCTCCCGCACCGCCGTGCACACCTAGCAGCCACCACAGCGGAGCTCGGCCGACGCCGGGTACGGGGCGGTCCCAGATAGGTGCACGACGAGATTCCGGCGGGGCGACCACACCGGCTCTAGCGGCTTCGGTTCGACGGCGAAGTTTCATGGCGGCCGTCATGATGCCACTCCGGCGAGCAGCCGCCCATAAGCACGGCGCGTCTCGGCGGCCAGCGATGCGTGGCGCACGAGTTCACCGCGCGCCAAATGCGGATCGTAGGGAATCTCCATGATGTCGCGAACCCAGCCGGACAGATGTTCGCGCAAATGGTCGGCAACATGCGAGTCCGCACCCGACATCTGGTGTGAGACAACGATTGTGGTATCGCCGACGATACCGCCGCCCTGTCCCTCGGCCGAGTCGCCGAACTGGTCGTCGAGCCATTCCAGGGTGACCCGGAGCCGGTTCGCGGCATCGGCGCGCGCCGGAATGGCAAGCACCAGAGCGACATCCGCGTCATCGAGCAACGGCCGCAGCTGCCGTCCGGCAATCGGGTTGCCGCCGTCGTAGACCGCGGTGTACCCGGCGTCATAGATTCCGCGCGCGACTGTGAGATATGTGGCACGCCGACGCAATGGCGCGGCGTCGCGCCACAGCAGTCCGATGCCCGAACTCGCCTGCGACAGACACTCCTTCAACGGCGCCGGTTCATCGCCACCACGTCCGTACAACCACGACTGCAGACTGATCGGATGCAGGTGCTCGTCGGCTCCGCGTAGCGCCAGATCGCTGCCCGCCGCGGTCGCGTCCACCGCCACCGTCGGCGTGCCCGCCATGCCCAACTCACCCGCCAGGCCCAATGCCGTGGTTGTCGTCCCTGCACCACCACAGCCACCGACCACCAGAATCGAACGCTGCGTCGGTTCCGCAGATTCGGTCTCACCGCGCTTGCTGCGCCGCAGTCGCACCACCGGAGCCTTGGATGGCGCATGCCGGTCCGACGAATCACCCGCATCGGGCGCCTCATCGAGCCAGCGGCTCCAGTCGTCTCCCATCGCTATCAGCTCTCCCTACTCATCCGGCCGCAACGCCCGTGATGAGCGTGCGGCCGCCGACCATCACCGTGGTGACGGTCTGCTTGTTGTACGTGGCGGGCGCGCCGCCGGGCCGGTACTCGGTGACCTCGACCGAATACCGGTTCTCGGTGATGGTCTGGATCCGCACGCAGTGCGTGGTGCCGATCGGAACGGTGTCGATGCCGTGCTGGATCACCTCGGCGGCGGAGATATTCGAATCCGGTGCGACAACCGCCCGGACTCGCTCGCCGGAGCGTTCCACGTAGTAGGCGTACTGAAATGCCAGGATCGCGTCCGGTCCGGAATCGGTGCCACCGGGTTCGGCACTGCGCACGATGCGGTCGGCGCGTTCGGTTGGGCAATCCGAAATGCCCTGGGATCGAACGCTGCCCGCGGTGAACTGCATCGAGGGCACGAGCGGTGCCGCGGCGCCGTGATCACCGGAGGAACGCAGCAGATAGATCGCGCCAGCGGCGGCAGCCGCCAGCAGCAGCACGGCCACGACGAGCACCGCGGCCACCCGGGCTCGACGCGCGGATGGGTGATCGCGTGCCTCCTGGCGCAACGCTCGCGTCGCCCGCTCGGCGCGTGAAATGCGACTGTTGTCGTATTCGTCCTCCGGCCACGGGAACTGGACGAGTTCGCCATCGCGCGGCCCGACGTAGTCGTCGTCCGGGCCGGGGGCGTGTCCGGCGACCCAATCCGACCAGCCACCGGTGAATTCGCTGCGATTGGAGCCCAGATCGGCCGGAACCTCGTTACGCGCACGCATTTCGTCGGGATCCTCTTCGCGAATGTAGTGCGGATACCGGGCCGGGCCGTCCTCGTCGCTCGGCATCCGCAATTCCGCCTCGTCCTGCTGCGGGGTGGATACATCCGCTTCCGGCTCCAGCGCGCCGTACCAGCGCGACAGCTGTTTGTACGACTTCAACATTCCCCCATTCCCGCAGCGCGAGGCACGTGATGCATCATCGGACCCTCTCTGCGATCAGTTCGTGGAGAACGGGTAGGTGTTGTTTGCGGTGCCGGGTACTACGGTGGGCCGAGCCGACGCTGCGCCGCCGGATGACGCGCCATCGGCTCCTGTCCCAAACGGAAATTGTCCCGTACCGGAGGTATTCGGCGTAGTCGACGCGCCGGAAGTTTGTCCGAAGAATCCGGTACCAGGCTTGGCGTTCCCGCCCTCCGGCACCGCGCCGCCGCCGAATTTGTCGGCCAGATCGTGTGCCACCGCGGCGAACCAGTCGGCGACGAATCGGGTGGGCGCCGCACCGGTGGCGGTCACGGCCGTGGTGCCGTAGGCGCCGTGGCGCTGGACGGTGTCCCAATACCGCACCCAGGTCGTCACATTGAGCAGGTCGCTGTTGTCGGTGATGTTCTGTACAACCGCGTCGAAGGCCTGGGTGACCAGCCGGACACCGGTCGTCGGCGGCACCAACTGGGGCAGCGCGCCCAACAATTTCGTGCCGAGCAGCAGGATTCCGGAGACCGGGTCGGACAGGCCTGTGGTGGCGAGTTGAGTGATGGTCGCCGGGTTGATGACCGCCTTGACCACCGTCACGACGGCGTTCAGACCGATCGTGCCGACCCTCAGCAGTGCCCGCAGTGCCGCGGGGGCATCGAGCGGAGTTCGCGGGTCAGCGGCGTCGGCGAGGCGCTGGGAAATCGACTTCTTGGGCGAGATCGACAGATTCGCCACCGAGTTGCCTTGGACGTCCTGGTTGACGACCTCGGTTGCGGTCTTGATCGAGGTGAAGGCCAGCGCCTGCGCGATCGAAACCAATGAGGCGATCGGATCGCCACCGCTCAACTTGGTCTGTCCCGCGATACTGGCCACCGCTTTGAGGATCGGCGCACCCTCCGGCGCGTCGCACGCGAGATCGCCTGCGGCACAGAAACTGGCGACGCGGCCGGTCAGCGCGGCGAAGTTGGCGGCCTTATCGCGTTCAGGTCCGATGCCGCCGCCGCTGGCCGGTTCCTGCGGCAGTGCCGCGATGGACGCGATCTGATCGCCCGAGGTACCCGGCGCGGGATCGGGGGTCGCCTTGCCCGGCGAGCCGGGAAACAGCGGCGCACCGGGATTGCGGGTCGGATCGGCGAACAGGGCGACCGCCGCGACCCTGTCCGGCGTGATCACGCCGTGGCCCTGCCCGACCTCCTGGGCGAACATCGAGGCCACATGCGCGCCTTGCGAATAGCCGACGATCGCGAAACGGGTCTCGGCACAGCGGTCTGCGACATCCTTGGCCATCGAACGCAGCCGAGCCAATCCGCCGGTCACCGACTCCGCATACGACGCTGCACCACCGGCGGTCGCGCCGCCGAAGCCGGATTCATAAGGGACGTAGGCCCGATCGACCAATCCGGGCTGCGACGCCTTGGCCAGCATCGGCATGAAGACCGTGGAGAGCATGCCGGTATCGGTGGTCGGTGCGGCATCGGGCGACGATTCGCCGGTGCCCTGAATTCCCAACGCGTACAGTGCCGGACAGGTGCCGATGGCGATATTCGTCGTCGGGCCAACGGGATCGGACGGTTGCGCCACGGCGGTTCCCGCGGTCACCACAGCAACGGTGAATGCGACCAGCATTCCCGACATCCGTGCCGTGTACTTCGTCATAGCGATCCGCAATCAATTCGTGTTGCCGCACCCAACCAAAACGCCATGAAACGCAATAGACCGTAACAGATTCCGACTCTTCCTGCGGGTTCGACGAAAAGTCCGCGCGAACCGCCGTCGGACAGATGGCAGTTCGCGGCGTGCCGTCACCGATATTCCGACAAACTTCCGATCGCCGGAATCACCCGGCAACTGGTGGTCGCCCGCTCGGCGATTCGAATCATCAACGTGGACATCGCATTCCGGTGATCGGCGGACCGCATGCACCAGGCCATCGCGCCGATCCCTACGGATGCGCCGGATATGCCCTCCGGCGATGTTCAGCGTGCTCGACCGGAGCGATCAGGTGGCCGAGGTCACACGATAGACGTCGTAGACGCCTTCCACGTTGCGCACCACATTCAGCAAGTGGCCCAGGTGTTTCGGATCGCCCATTTCGAAGGTGAACTTGCTGATCGCGACCCGGTCGCCGTGCGTGGCCACCGAGGCGGACAGGATATTGACCTTCTCATCGGCGAGCACCTTGGTCACATCCGAGAGCAGCCGGGTGCGGTCGAGGGCCTCGATCTGGATGGCCACCAGGAATACCGAGGACGGCGACGGCGCCCACTCCACGTCGATGATGCGCTCGGCCTGTTCACGTAGCGAACCGGCGTTGGTGCAGTCGGTGCGGTGCACGCTGACCGCGCCGCCGCGGGTAACGAAGCCCATGATCTCGTCGCCGGGCACCGGGGTGCAGCACTTGGCCAGTTTGGCGACCGTGCCGGTCGCGTTGGGAATCAGTACGCCAGCATCACCGGTGACGCGCTGGCGGGCCGGGGTGGTCGACGGCGTGGAGCGCTCGGCGAGTTCGTTCTCGACATCGCCGATGCCGCCGAGCTGTGCCATCAACCGCTGCACGACGTGGTGCGCGGACACCTGGTGCTCACCGACGGCGGTGTAGAGCGTGGAGATATCGGTGTAGTGCAGTTCATGCGCGACCGCGGTCATCGCGTCCACGCTCATCAACCGCTGCAGCGGCAGCCCGACGCGGCGGACCTCCTTGGAGATCTGCTCCTTACCGCTCTCCAGCGCTTCCTCGCGGCGCTCCTTGGCGAACCACTGCCGGATCTTGGCCTTCGCGCGCGGAGAGACCACGAAGTTCTGCCAGTCGCGACTGGGTCCGGCATTCTGCGCCTTCGAGGTGAATACCTCGACGACCTCACCGTTTTCGAGCTGACGTTCCAATGCGACCAGTCGGCCGTTGACCCGCGCGCCGATGCAGCGGTGCCCGACCTCGGTATGCACCGCGTAGGCGAAGTCGACCGGAGTCGACTTCTGCGGCAACGTGATCACATCACCCTTCGGAGTGAAGACGAAGATCTCCGGCGACTTCAGATCGAAGCGCAGCGATTCCAGGAATTCCGCCGGGTCGGCGGCCTCTCGCTGCCAGTCGAGGAGTTGCCGCATCCACGCCATATCGTCGACTTCGGTGGAGTCATTGGAGTGCTTGCCGCGGGTTTCCTTGTAGCGCCAGTGCGCGGCAATGCCGAATTCGGCGGTGCGGTGCATGTCCTGGGTGCGGATCTGCACCTCCAGCGGCTTGCCGTCCGGGCCGACGACGGTGGTGTGCAGCGACTGGTAGACGCCGTAGCGCGGCTGGGCGATGTAATCCTTGAACCGGCCCGCCATCGGCTGCCACAGCGAATGCACGACGCCGACCGCCGCGTAGCAGTCACGGACCTCGTCGCACAGGATGCGGATGCCGACCAGGTCGTGGATATCGTCGAAGTCCTTACCCTTGACGATCATCTTCTGGTAGATCGACCAGTAGTGCTTGGGGCGGCCCTCGACTATCGCGTTGATCCGCGACGCCGCAAGGGTATTGACGATTTCCGCGCGCACCCGCGCCAGGTAGGTGTCGCGCGAGGGCGCGCGATCGGCGACCAGTCGCACGATCTCGTCGTATTTCTTCGGGTGCAGGATCGCGAACGCGAGGTCCTCGAGTTCCCATTTGACCGTGGCCATACCCAGGCGGTGCGCCAGCGGCGCGATCACCTCGAGGGTTTCCTTGGCCTTCTTCGCCTGCTTCTCCGGCGGCAGGAAGCGCATGGTGCGCATGTTGTGCAGGCGGTCGGCCACCTTGATCACCAGCACACGCGGGTCGCGCGCCATCGCGATGATCATCTTGCGGATGGTCTCGGCCTCGGCGGCAGCGCCCAGGTTGACCTTGTCCAACTTGGTGACGCCGTCGACCAGATGCGCGACCTCGGCGCCGAAATCCTGGGTCAGCTGCTCGAGCGAGTAGCCGGTGTCCTCCACGGTGTCGTGCAGCAGCGCCGCGACCAGGGTGGTGGTGTCCATGCCGAGTTCGGCCAGGATATTGGCGACCGCGAGCGGATGCGTGATGTAGGGGTCACCGGACTTGCGGAACTGGTGGGCGTGGCGCTCGTCTGCGACATCGAAGGCACGCTGCAGCAGGTTGAGGTTCGCCTTCGGGTACAGCTCGCGATGCACGCTGGCCAGCGGTTCGAGCACCGGTTTGACCGCCGCGATACCGCGTTGACCGGTCATGCGCCGGGCCAGGCGGGCGCGCACCCGCCGGGATGCGGAGGTCGGGACGGCAGCCGCGGTACCGGGCTGGCGCGCCGCCGCAGAAGTGCCGCTCACCTGCGGCTTGGGCTTCGATGCATCCGGGGTGGCCGCACCGTTCGACTGCGGGGCGCCCGCCGATTGCTCGACATTCGCCTCGCCAAGATGCTGAGTCATGCCACCACCTCTCCACGCCGCGATCGGAACACCCTATCCGACCGCTGCAACCGCCCAGACCACAACTTTAGTCCGAGCGCAGGTCATGCGTTCGATCCGAGGTTGCCGAGTCGCCGACAACCTCGGAAAACATCACCGTGTGAGGTGCGAAAAAGGTGCCCTATCGGCTGGTGAAGGGTTCAACGGGCTGGCGGATGCGGGACTGGCCGTCGAAGTCCGGATCGAGCGGGGCGTGGAAGATGTCCAGCACCGTTGGGGTGATATCGACCAGGGAGAAGCTGGAGCTGGTCGCGCCCGCGATGAAGTTCGGGCCGCGGGCGATGACGAAACTGGTTGTCTCATCTGGGGTTTGGCCGCCGTGCCCGCCCTTGGGCCGATGACCGTGGTCGGTGGTGACCAGGATGGTCCAGCGTTCGGCGGGGTTGGCGCGGGCGCGGGCGTCCACGGCGGCGACGATGCGGCCGACCAGGGTGTCGATGCGGGTGACGGCGTCGCGGTATTCGCTGGTTGCGCCGCCGTGCTTGTGACCGGCGCGGTCGACCTGGTCGAGGTGGGTGAAGAGGAAGTCGGGGGCGTATTTGGTGATGGCGGTGACGACGCTGTCGGCGGTGGCGGCATCGGTGGCGATTTCGTCGTCGTCACCCGGGACGGGTGGGGTGGAGATGACGACGTCGGCGCGGGGGTTACCGCTGCCAGCCATAGTGGCGATCTGATCCCAGGTGGCGATGGACTGGGTCTTCAGGGTCGGATCGGAGCGTTCGAGCCTGGTGAAGACCGTCGGGTACTTCGCGAACGGGGTGGCGTCGAAATTGTTGTCGGTGATCCCGTGCTTACTGCCCCAGACCCCGGTGAGCACGGTCGCCCAGGACGGACCGGAGATGGTGACATGCGGGGCGATGGAGGTGCGGCCGAGGGTGCCTTCGGCGCTGAGCCGCAAGAGGTTCGGGGCGCGGACTTCCTCGATCTTGCGGTACATCAGGCCGTCGAGTCCGATGAGGACGACCTTGTCGACTCGGGTGGCGGCCTGTGCGCGGCCGGTGGCGAGGACGGTCGAAACGGCCGCTGCGACAACGGCACCGGAGAACAGTTGCCTGCGTGCGAGGGACGTGCTGGTTCGCGCGCTCATATCCGGAACGATCCGGTACGCCTGTGCCTTTCGGATAGTTCACCGAGTGAGTGTTCATTGATGTTTCATCGGTCTCGCCATCACTGGTCGCCTCGCTGAACAACCACTGAACTCGCGATAGCTAAAAGCTATTCGTACTGCTCACGGGCACGTATCGGTGGGGTGAACAACAGAAGCCGTTTGACACCTCGCCGCATGTGTGGCTGGCTGACCGCCATGTTCCACGCTGCCGACGGCACGGCCACCGCACCCCTCCGAATCGCCGCCGTCGCGGACCTGCATATGCGCGATGCCGTCGCGGGGCGCTTCCGTCCGGACTTGCTGCGGATTACCGCCGATGTGCTGCTGCTCGGCGGTGATCTCACCGAGGCCGGCGCGCTGTACGAGGCGGATCTGCTGTGCGCCGAGATCGCCCGGCTGCCGGTGCCGGTGGTCGCGGTGCTGGGCAATCACGATCACGACCGGCGTCTGGGATACCGCATTGCCGCCATGCTCACCGACCTCGGGGTGCATCTGCTCGACGGCGATGCGGTCACCCTCGACGTGCGTGGGCGGCGGTTGGGTATCGCCGGTGTGATGGGTGGCAGCGGTGGATTTCCGGGGTATCCGGGCCGACCCGATGAAGGCAGTGCCGAACATCGCCGGCGGATGCGCCGTGGACCGTTGGACGCGCTGCGGCTGCGTCACGCATTGGACTCACTGGAGTGCGAAACCCGTATCGCCCTTATGCATTTCGCGCCGATCGTCGACACGTTGGTAGGTGAGCCGCCGAAGATCTACCCGGGTCTGGGGTGTCACGATCTGGGCGAGGCCGTGGATGCGGGCGGTGCGGTGCTGGCGATCCACGGCCATGCGCACGGTGGTACCGAATTCGGACGCACTGCCGGCGGGGTGCCGGTGCGGAATGTGTCGTATCCGGTGCTCGGGCGCACCTATGCGGTTTATGAGCTGTAAGCGCGGCGGGGCGCAGCAGGTACGTTCTACCGCATGACGATCGCCCGGTCGCTGCTGCTGTTCGCCCTCGCCGCACTCGCCGAGATCGGCGGCGCCTGGCTCGTCTGGCAGGGCTGGCGCGAGCAGCGCGGGTTGCTCTGGATCGCGGCGGGCGTGCTCGCGCTCGGCGCCTACGGCTTCGTCGCCACCTTCCAACCGGACCCGAACTTCGGCCGCATCCTGGCCGCTTACGGCGGCGTCTTCGTCGCGGGCTCACTCGCCTGGGGCATGATCGTCGACAAATTCCATCCAGACCGCTGGGACTACCTGGGTGCCACCCTCTGCCTCATCGGCGTTGCGGTCATCATGTACGCCCCACGCCCCTGAACCCTGCGTCCTTACCTGCACCGACTCGGCAGGCAGCTGTGCTATTCGTCGGGACTGAAGGCCCAGATGGCTGCGGGGCGCCCGGTGGCCTTGATGCGGCGGCGTTCGGTGGTGCGGGCCAGGCCGGGGATGGCGGCCAGGGTGCGGTTCAGATTCGCCGGGTCCGGGCGGGTGCCGTGGACGGAGGCGCTGAGTTCGACCGCGCGGGTGGCGGGAAATTCGTCGCCGGTCAGTGCTCGGGTGAAAGTCAAATCCTTCCAGAGCAACCGGGCGAGCAGGCTGCGGGCGGCATCGACAATGCGATTGTGGTCGAAGGCCAGTTCGGGCACCGCATCGAAGGAGACCCATTGGGCGGGCCCCTCGTGCGGTCCGACCACCGCCCACATGGCAATGGACAATGTCGGCCCACGCGGGTCGCGGTTCGGTTCATCGAAGGTCACCAACTGCCCGACGGCCCCGATCGCCGCCTCCGGCACCCCGAGCTTGGTGTGCACGGCCCGCCGAGCGGCCGCGACCAGCCGCTCCCCCCGCCCGAGCAGCACGCCCGGCAATGCCAGCCGCCCCGTGAACGGCTCCATCTGCCGCGGTGCGATACCAACGCTCACCCCGGCGTCATCGCCCCAGAACCGCAACGCCACCACATCGACCGAAACAACGGATTGCTCCACGCCGGCCCATCCTGCCGGACCCCCGACATCCTGCGCCGAGCGGCACGCGAACAAGACCATCTCAACCCGTGCCGCAGGCCGGTGCGCCACGCAATGCGCCCTGCCACAACTCATGCGCCAGCACACCGCCGCGTGCCGCGCCACCGCAACGTCGCACGACCACGACGGACCATTCGCATGGTCATTGCCCTAGGCGACGGCAGCCGCCGTGTGGATCGCGGTGCGGTCGCGGCGGTCGGGACCATTGGCCGTCAGGACTATCGGGGTATCGAGTTGGCGTTCCAGCCATGGGATCGGGTCGGCGGGGATGGGTGTCAGGATCGGGTTGGACGTGGTCAGGAGTTCGGTGAGCTGGCGTTGGTGGTCGAGGTCCTGCCATGGGCCCGGTTCCAGGCGGTCTACTAGACCGGTCGGTGTCGCGTATCCCGTTGCGGCGTAGCCGGTTCCAGGGGCGTCCAGATGGGTGAGAGCGAGGCCGTCGATACCGCCGGAGACCTCGATGGCATAGCGCAGCAGGATCGGGTCGAGGTGGCCGCGACGAAAGGGGCCCTGATAGCGGCCGGCGGCATTGTGCGGTTCGGGGATCGCGATGGTGTGGTCTTCGGTGGGGAACGGGCCAGCGCCGTGGCGGGTCAGGTAGGTGCGGGTGACACCGAGTGTGTATGCGGGAGCATCGATTTCGGCGAGCAGGGCGCGGGCATTGCGCGGCTCCACAGTGGACCAGGTCGTGTGCGGGTGGAAGCCGCGCCATTCGTCGAGCAGAACGCCCTGTGCGCCTTCGAAGATCAGGCAGCCGCGCCGGGCCAGGCGGGCGAGTTCACCGCCGTCGACGATGCGGACGGCGGCGGCGAATTCCCGGAACATCTCGACCAGATCGCGAGTCGGCTCGTAGCGGTGCGCGCTCGGCGCGATCAGCGGCCCGTAATGCGCCGCCAGCGCCTGGAGCTTGGCGTACAAGACGTTCGGGCGCAGGCAGTCCGACACGGTCGGTGCATCGAATTCGAGTGCGTAGCTGGCCGTTTCGCCGATACCGCGGCCGCAGGAACCGTGCCGCGAGGAACCCCTCGCGTCCTCGCGAGCACGGTTGGCGGCAATATGAATCGGCGTGGTGAGCAACGCGCGCCCGTCGATCCGCAGCAGCGATAGCGGATCCGGCACCCCCAGCGCGGCCAGTCGCAGCGATTCACTCGCCAGCGCGATCGGCTCGACCAGCATGTGCCGCGAGAGCAGCGTCGGAATGCCGGAGAAGGTGCCGGATCCGAACTGCGCGAAGGTGTGATGCCGTCCGTCGGCGATCACATTGTGTGCCGCCTGCGCACCGCCGTTGAATCGCACGACCGCCGATACGCCGAGCCCCGCGTCCGGCGAGCACTGCCAATCGACGGTTGCCCCCTTCCCCGCATCCCCGAACCCGAGGTCGATCACTATGATGTGTGACCGAATCACCTTGCACCCCTTGCCTTTCCCATTGTCGGAATGCGCACCGCCCGAGCCGATGTCAACTCCGCCCCCGAGACAGCGCACGCATACTCGGTCCCGCCTTGGTGCCCAACGCTTTTCCGACCGAATCCGCCTCGGCCGCCGACCCCACATCGCGCAGGTCCGCCAGTCCGGTATGCATATCGACGCGGTCCTCCGCGAGCCCGATGGTGAGTGCGATGAGCTCACATACCGCGGCCGGATCGTCTAGTTTCATGAAGTTCTGACCGAGTAATCCCCACCAGTGCTCGGCGATCTCCGGATCGTCGAAGTAGCTCGACTGGTTGGGCAGGATGTAGTGCACGTGCCACCGCTCGGCCAGTTCCCGATAGATCGAGGCCACGTCGATATCGGTGCGCACATGATCGCCGATGACGGCGCGGATGTGCCGCCCCGCCAACTTCGCCTTGTTCAGCTCGTCACCGATGATGAACAGATAGCCACGCTTACCGCGCCGCTCCCATGCGTCGGTCACGACATGGGTGGCCATGAAATACGCGGCCAGTTCATAGCTTTCGGACTTCTGTCCACCACCGCCGCCTTCCAGCAGGATATTGCGCAACTGTTCGTCCATCCGGTTGTCGGATTCGAACTGCCCCACCTGCAGTGGCACCCGATCGGTATCGGCGTCGCCGATGGCACCGAACATGATCTGCGGATCCTGCGCATACCCCTTGCTCCGCAACAGGCCGTGCAGCTTGGTGAGTTTGTCCTGCATGATCCGGGGAACCCGCCCCATCGATCCGGTGACGTCGAATAGCACCGCGATCGGCAGCGAACTCCCGTGCTCATCGGAATCTCGGCATTCGCGCATGGTGACGCCGAGCGGATCGAGTGCCGGATGCGCCTGCCAACTCGGATACGGCTGACCCTGCATTTCGGCGGTATATCCGAAGTCGTCCAGACCTCGGCTGGCTCGGAAGGTCTTGGCCGCGCGGTAGGCGGTGTCGTCCCAATGTCCGTATCCCATTTCGTCACTTCCTCCCGTGAAACTAGTTTTAGTGTATGAGACTAAAACTCTGCTCGTCAAGAGTCCGCTGGTCGGAATCGGTACCGCTAGTTGATCTTCACGGACAGGAAGAACCTGCTCAGGCGTCCTACTGCTCGCGCTTGGCCGCCTCGCGCGCCAAGGCCCGGTCGCGCTGCTCCTCGAACCTGATCACATCCTTGCCGAGCCGCTCCAGGAACAACCCGAGTTCCTCGCGCGCCTGTTCGCCGCGGGCAGTGAGGTCGGTGCGCTCGAAGACGTTCCACTTGCGCAGCACCGGGTTGATGACCTCCTCGAGATGCTGGCGCAGATCGTAGATGCCGTGCTTGGCCATCAATACGCTGTTGCGACGCCAGTTCGGCATACCGGCACCCGGCATCTGAAAGTTTCGGATGATCGCCGAAATCGCCGCCAGCGCCTGGTCGGGCGCCAGATCGATGGCCGCGCCGCACAGGTTGCGATAGAAGACCATGTGCAGGTTCTCATCTGTGGCGATGCGTTGCAGCATGCGGTCGGCGACCGCGTCGTTGCAGACCTTGCCGGTGTTGCGGTGACTGACCCGGGTCGCCAGCTCTTGAAATGTCACGTAGGCGATGCCGGGTAGGAATCCGTTGTCGTCCACTCCGGTCGGATGCTGCACCCCGGTCGTCATACAGACCATCCGCGCGTGCTCCAGCGCCACCGGATCCACCCCTCTGGTGACGACGAGGTAGTCCCGCATGACGATTCCGTGCCGGTGCTCCTCGGCGGTCCAGCGCCCCACCCATGTGCCCCAGGCACCGTCCCGCGAGAAGGATTCGGCGATCAGTCGGTGATAGGACGGCAGATTGTCCTCGGTCAGCAGATTGGTGACCAGCGCAGCCTTTGCCAGCTCACTCAGACTGGATTGTCCTGGCTCCCAATCGATTCCACCCATCTCGGCAAAATTGCGGCCCTCGTCCCACGGCACGTAATCGTGCGGGTGCCAGGCCTTGGCGACCGAGAGGTGGCGGTTGAGGTTCTGTTCGGCAACGGGTTCGAGTTCGGTCAGTAACTCCAGCTGTGTCAAAGTACGTGTCACGATCGGGTTCCTGTCATTGGATCAGCGGCTCTCATCCAGAGTGCCCCGATTAGCGCGCTGCCGAAATCCCCTGACGCCGAATTCACCCGGCGGGTTCGAACTGCTCACCATTAGTTGATCGCGTAGACAGGCCGATGCGTATCGCCCGGAGGCCTGATCAGGCGCGCACCGTCGTAGTTGAACAAGGTACAACCTCGATGGGTTGGCGATATGCCGCGCGAGACGGCTCACCTGACCACCGGTCACGACCAGCAACCGGTTCGACAATCCGACCGACCTGCTGCCCCGACAACAGTCAGCGCGCCCGGCACCACCGGCGATGCAACAACCCGTTTCGGCTCAGGCTGTCAGTACCAGGGCCGCCGCCGCGACGGTTTCGATCAGGCAGTAGAACCAGTTGGGATAGAAGGAAGTTCGGTCATCGGTCACGGCGGAGACGACGCGGCCCAGAGCCATTCCGCCCAGCGCGGCGCCGATCGTGAACATGATTCCGGACCGCAGGGATCCATCGTGAGTCGCCGCGATCGCCAGCATCGCCGCCATCGCCAGACCGAATCCGCCGTAGACGGCGCGGATCTCATAGCGGGCCACGGCATGCTCGGGACGCATGCCGAAGGGACGTATCAGCGCGGCCGGTGCGGCGAGGGCATACCCACCCATCGCGAGGAAGAACAGGCCGATGACGATATCGATGACAGTTGCCAAGGGAACCTCCTGATCGAGTCGGAAGGCCAGCATGATCGACGGGAGCGCGCACCCGCTTCCACAAACGTGCGATCAGTCCCCGCCGTATTCCAACGAGCGCCAGACCTCGATCGCCCAACCCAGTTGTGACCCCGGAACGCTGATCGTGACCAGGAGAAGTTCGCCGTTGCGGTGGCTGGCGATACCCTGCACCCCGACCTCGTCGCCGTCCTCCGCGGGCAACCACCACCCGTCACCTGGTCCGCCGATGACCGGCTCGCCGCGATGCCCCGCGGTCGCGTTGGCGCCGTATTGCAGCATCGCGGCCGGAGGCGGACCGGTCTTCGCATCGCCGACCCGCAGAATGGTGATCTCGATCTGGCGGGTGCCGTCCCAGGCCCACCAGCGATCGCCGTCCCAGCCGTAGGTGAAATCACCCGGTATCTGCAGGCTCCACCCGGACACCGGCGTCGTGTGGACCGAGCGGCGGCGGTAGCCGAGCTGCGCGGGCCGATCCGCGGCGGCCCGCGCGGGCAGATCGGCGGGCGCACCGGCCGCGATGGGTGCCGAATCCGCCAGCAGCGACCGCAATTCGTGCCAGGCCGCCCACGGCAGGTCCAGTGCGGCGTCGAGCCGGTGCGCCTCGGCGAGCAACACGTCGGCCTGGTGCAGCGCGGGGGTGTCATCGGCGTCCGTCGGTGCGCGCCACCGCACGTCGTTCCACATGATGCCCATCGCGGTATTGCGCATTGTCGGCGCGGTCCAGCCGTCGTCCCACCACGGGAAGAATGCGCGCGCCGCCGCCTCATTGCCGTCGGAGACGGCCTGGAACCAGTCGCGGTCGCGCGGACCCAACCAGCTCGCGGCCAGCCCATCATGGTCGAATCGGTCACTGCCCAGGGATAATCCGATCGACACCCAGGCGCCCTCGGCGGGCACCTCGGTCAATACCGTCCGCGCGAGCGTGCGGATCCACACCAGGTAGTCGCGTTCGACCTCGGCGCGGTCATCGGCCAGTCCGAGCGGATCCTCGGTGCCCTCGTCCCACACAATGTCGAAGCGCCTGCCCATTTCATGCAGTACCGCGGCGACGTGCCGGTGATAGCCCGGCCCGGCCGAAGCACACCCCGCGCTCACCACTACCTGGCCGTGCGCCGCGCGCAGATCGACCGGTTCCGCTGCCGGATGCAGCACGGCCAGCAGGCGATCACCGGACATCTCCACCGATTTCCGAAATGGAGCCGACGTGGCGGTCCAGCCGATCCGTGCACCGGCCGGACCGGTCCGCAACCATGCCCCGACCTGATCGAGGAAGTCCTCGGTGGGCGCGCGGCACACCCCCGCCACGTTCAACTCGATTCCCATGGATACACATCCTTGTGTCCGCGGTCCGGCGGCGAAAGTCAGGACCCTACACCCACTCTCCGTGCGCGGACCCGTTGACGCGGCCCGCGGCGATGGATCGAATCGGCTACTGCTCGACGAACCGACGGCAGCTCGCCCGGCCGCCGGGCAGACCCGCCTCGCTGAACCAGCGATCGAGTTGACCGGTCTGCCACAGTGGCTCGATCTCCGCCAGCACCGCGAGATAGGACAGCTGCGCGGCGGACAGCTCCGATTCGTCGGAGATCGGATCAGGAAAGGCTCTGTGCAGGAACGAAATACAGTCGTTGCGCACGGTATGCTCGTTGGCGACCCAGGCCGCTTCGATGGCGGCGGGCAGCAGTATCTCGAAATCGTGGACGCGGCCGACGAGTTCGCGGATGACATCGTGGCGCAGCCAGCCGTCCTGCCCGGGTAGGTAGCGGTTGAACCACTCGTCGATGGCCTCCGGCCGCTCCAACGCGGACAGGAGTTCGTCGGTGGCGCATTGTTCGGCGGCGAATGCGGGCGCCAAGGCAGCGCAGGCGCGGACACCGGGATGGGGATCGGCGAGCAGCCGTTCCGGACGGCCGCCGTGGATGCCCGAAACCCTTGCGGCGGTGGCGCGTTCGGCCGGATCCGGAATGGTCGGCGCGATGGTGTCGAGCCGGTCGAGCAATGCGGACCGCTTCGCGGTCAGGGCCGGATGCGCGGTGAGCTCGATCAGCGCGCGCAGCGCGGCGATGCGCACCACCGCATCCGCATCGTCAACCAGGGGTTCGATCGCCTCGATCACGCTGGGAATCACCGCGCGACAGGCGATCTCGTCCCGCGCCCGCATCGCCGTGCGGAATTCGTTGTCATCGATTGCCGCCAGCAGGCCGGGCGGTGTCGGAACATGCTCCACCAGTAAGGCTTTTGCGGGATCGGGACCGAGTTCCAGCAGCCCGGCACGCCGATTCGCCTTGACCCGCTGCAGATCCTCCTCGCTGCGACCGGGTGGATAGGCCTCGGCATAGAGCTGCGCATCCGAAATTCCGGAACAACAACTGTGCGCGAAGATTTCGAGGTAATCCAGCAGCGCGACCCGCAAGGAGCGCGGCTCCGGATCCCACGGCAGGATGTCCTCGATCGTCATCGCGGTATGCGGGCGCGGCAGCAATTGGGCCACGATCGCGACGAACGGCGCGGTGGCGGAGTACACACTGCCCTGGTGCAATAGCGCGGCATCGAGATAGCCGACGGCATCGACACAGGCTTCGGCATCACCGCCGAGCAGCGCCTGAAGATGCGTCGGAGCATCGGCCGCGGGGCCATAGGCATGTTCCAGCTCGTCCCAATCGACGTCGGCTATCGCTTGCAGCACCGGGTCCATCGCATTGATCATGCTGTAGCCGAGCAAGTCGCTCAACTCGAGCGGGTGCGCGGCGGCCTACTGGGCCGGTTCCAGATGGTCGCCGATGAGCATGGTCCCCGGCCCTCGCTGCGCGCCGGGGCCGTGCCGCCAGTAGACGTTGTCCGCGGTGAGCGGCGCACCGCAGGCGCGGCAGACCACCACCCCGGAGGTCTCGTGCCCACAGTCCCGGTGCACGACCAGCGCAGGTGGGCCCGCGGGCCCGGCGAGCCACTTGTCACCCCAGGAAATGAGCATGGTGAGCACCGGATACAGATCGCGGCCCTGTTCGGTGAGCACGTATTCGTGGCGCACCGGATTCGATTGATACGCCCGCGCCTCGACAATCCCGTATTCCCGCAGCGTATCCAGGCGTGCGGTGAGGACATTCGAGGCGATGCCGAGATCGCGGCGGATGTCCTCGAACCGGTTCACCCCGACGAACAGATCGCGCAGGATCAGCGGCGTCCACCGCTCCCCGACCACGTCGAGCGTTCGCGCGATCGAGCACACAATGTCGGACATGGCAGCTTTGGGCATCACAACATCCTAGTCCATTGCTTTTTGCAAGTGACTCGATTACGTTGCGATACGACCGATGAACCGAACGCCGAGAGGTGATCGATGTCCGACGCAGTGGCACAATTCCGCGAGGCGACCGAGGCCGCCGATATCGACGCCATGATGCGCACCCTCGCACCCGATGCCGAGCTGACCTCACCGCTGTCCGGCCGCCTCACCTTCCGCGGTCACGATGACCTGCGCATCCTGCTGACCGCGGCCTACGGCAGCCTCTCGCACCTGCGCTGGACCGAGAACATCGGCGACGGCGACCGCCGCGTTCTACTGGCCGAGGCCAGCGTCGGTCCCTTCCGAATGACCGAGGCCATGATCCTCGAACTGGCCGCAGACGGCCGAATTCGCCGACTCAACCCGCATCTGCGGCCCTGGCTCCCGCTCAGCTTCCTCGCGGTGAAGCTGGGTCCGCGACTGTTGCGGCATCCGGGGGTCATGCGGCGGGCCGCGCGCGGATAGCGCTACCGGATCAGGGTTTCGGTCAGTCCGTCGGTGCTCAACTCCGCGCGCCTGGTTATCCCGATGTCATCGAGGAAGCGGGGGTCGTGGCTGACCACGATCAGCGCGCCCTCGTAGTTGGCGAGGGCCTGGGTGAGGTGGTCGAGGCTGGGCAGGTCGAGGTTATTGGTCGGCTCGTCGAGTAGCAGGAGTTTGGGGGCCGGGTCGGCGAGCAGGAGCATGGCGAGGGCGGCGCGCAGGCGTTCGCCGCCGGAGAGGGCCGATGCCGCGACATCGGCTTCGGCACCCCGGAACAGGAAGCGGGCGAGTTGGGCTCGGATCTGTTCGGCGGAGGCGTGCGGCGCGGTCGAGGCGACATTCTCGAAGACCGTACGGTGCTCGTCGAAGATATCGAGACGTTGCGGCAACATCCGCCACGGGACCTTCGGCGGTGCCGTGGCAATGCGGTGCAGCAGCGTGGTTTTGCCCGCGCCATTGCGGCCGGTCAGTGCGATCCGCTCCGGACCGGACACCCGCAGCGTTACGGTGGGCCCGCAGGCCAGTTCGACCTGGTCGAGATCGATGACATCCTGGCCCGGATACAGCCGGGTGCCGGGCAGATCGACCCGGATGTGCCGATCGTCGCGCAACAGGTCCGCGGCCTGCTGTAGCTGTTCCTTTGCGGTGTCCAGCTTTTCGATGTGGTTATTGCGCAACTTGCCCGCCGACACCTGCGCGGCCCGCTTGCGTGCACCCATGACGATCTTGGGCTCGCGCTTGTTCTCGAACATCTTCTGCCCGTAGCGCGCTCGGCGATCCAGTTTGATCCGGGTCTCGACCAGTTCGCGCGCCTGTTTGCGGACGTCACTGCGCGCGTCGCGGATCGTGGCCCGCACGACCTCCTGCTCCGCCTCGATGATCCGCTCGTATTCGCTGAAATTGCCACCGAACAAACGTAATTCGCCCTGCCGGAGTTCGGCGATCGTGCTCATCCGCTGCAGCAACTCGCGGTCGTGACTGACCGTGAGGACGGTGCCGGAGAATTGCCCGACCACCTCATAGAGGCGTTGTCGGGCATGCTGATCCAGGTTGTTGGTCGGCTCGTCGAGCAGCAGCACATCCGGTTCGCGCAGCAATTCCGCGACCAGACCGAGCAGTACCGTCTCCCCGCCGGAGAGCGTCTCCAGACGGCGGTCCAGCTGTTCGACCGAATCGGCGAGGTAGTGCAGACCCAGTCGACCGAGCAGCGCGATGGCGCCCTCTTCGACATCCCACTGCCCACCGACGGTGTCGAAGTCCGACTCCTCGCCGAGGCCGGATTCGATGCGGTGCAACGCCTTCCGTATCGCGGCGATACCCAGCACCTCATCGACGCGCTGACCGGTGCCGAGGCCGAGATCCTGACGCAGATAACCGAGCCGCCCGGTCACCGTGACCGAACCGCGTGCTGGCGTCAGCGCACCCGCGATCAGCCGCAACAGTGTGGACTTGCCCGCACCATTGCCACCGACCAAGCCGAGATGGCCGGGGCCGAGCACGGCATCGAGCCCGTCGAATACGGACGTGCCGTCGGGCCAGGAAAAGGTGAGATCGGAAAGGGAAAGATTGGTCATGCGGACCCCAGAGGTTGCTACGGAAACGCGACGCGCGGATGCGGGCCGCCCGAGTGGCTACCTCATGAGAGCAACGACATGACTCCGATCAACCGGGATAAGACTTACACAGGTTAAGCGCAACCGGGGATCTCGCGCCACTGATATTTGAATCACACGATGCGCTGCGGCGACAGGACCGGGTAACCCGCCTCAACTACCCGGGTCCGAAAGCCCTGATCCGCTACCCGCCAGCACCGATAGCAGCCGAGATCTCCGCAGACAATGGATACGGCCGCTCAACGGGCAGCACCCCGGCGGCCATATCCAACTGCCCGGCGGCGACCAGCTCACGGATCCGCCACGCCTGATCGGTCACATCCTGTATCCCGGTGATCCAGGTGTCGACATAGGCGTCAACCGCCGCGCCGCCCAGTCCGACCTGCAGCGACCGATGCGGCAGTGGCCGGTGATGCAGATCACGTTCGGGATCCCATTGAATTCGCACCGGACTCGTCCGCAACCGTTCGGCCCACTCCCGGCGATCCGAATACAGTTCCGGCACATAGTGACTCAGGCATGCCCGCGCCAATGCCCACTCGAATCCGCTGCGGGTCATGCTGACGGCGAGCACTCGTTCCTGCCCCGGCTTACTGGCCCACCCGCAGCGATACATCATCCACAGGAACGACGGCTTGATCCATGTCATCCGCTCGCGCTTGAAGGGACTCACGAAAGTCCCTGCGGCGAGGGCGGGTTCGGCGATATGCGGCGAATACGCTTGATAGACCACAACTGTCGAATCGTCATATGACGACCGAATCTGCCGCATCGGCGCGGAGGCAACCACCCGGCGATCCTCGCAGCCCGAACCCTTACCGGCAAACCAGTTTCCGCGGACCGCGAACTAGATCCGGACCACCGACGTCAACGGGTAATCCCCTTGGCGATCGCGCCCATTGAGGAAGCCGAGCTCCAAAACCACTGCGGCCGCGATGATTTCGGCACCGGCAGCCTTGAACAGGTCAGCCGCCGCTGCCAATGTCCCACCGGTCGCCAGCACGTCGTCGAGAAGCAGGACGCGGCGGCCCCTCAGCTCGACCCCATCGGCGGGGATCTCCAGGGCGGCCGTGCCGTACTCGAGGCTGTACTCGCGGGAGATCACCGGCGGCGGCAGCTTGCCCGCCTTCCGCACCGCCATGACACCGGTACCCAATGTTGTGGCCACACCCGCGGCGATAATGAACCCACGCGCATCGACCCCGGCCACCAGATCGGCATCGGGCGCACAGGCGGCAAGGCAGTCGACAACCGCCCGGAAGCCCTCCGGATCGGCGAAAACCGGCGTCAGATCGGCAAACCGGACGCCGGGAGAGGGAAAATCGTCGCGCCAGCGGGTGAGGCGTTCGACCAATTCGGCGGCTTTGCCCGTCCGCTCGGCTAGGACGTCATCCGTTTCCACCGCCGCGTGCTTGCTCATCGACACCTCTCCATGATTACTCACCCACCAACACCTGTCACCGCCGCAACACCCAGCGGTCCATATTCCAGCCGGTTCCCGTCTGGGTGGGCCCGGCTATCCCGTTGCGCAGGCCGTCACCGAATGCGATGGTGCGGGGTGTGGCGAACAACGGAATGCTCGGCATCTCCGCCCACAGCAGGTTCTCGGCCTCGGTGCGCAGATTCAGCGTTGTGGTCGAGTTGTCGTCGCCCGCAAGCTGATCGGTGATCGAATCGTAGCGGCCATTCCCGAAGCGACCGAAATTGAGCCCGCTACCGGTGCGCAACGCGCTGATCGCGGCCACACCGGTCTCGGATCCGGCCGGACCCGGCGTCGACGCGGTGCTACCGAGGACGGCGTCGACTTTGCCCTCGGTGAGCTGGGACGGTACGAAATCGGGCGATCCGGCGTCCACCACACTGATACCCGCCGGTTTGCACGCATCCGCGATCATCTGCACGGTTTGGGTGCGCCGCTCGTCCGGCTTCAGATACCCGATCCGGACGGTCGGATTCGACGCACCCGCGCCGGCAACGGCCGCGGTGGCGCCGGATACGTTCGCGCCCTGGTACTTGTCGGCCGCGCCGATGACGGCCGAATAGTACAGCGAATCTTGTTGTGTGATGCGAGAATTCAGCATCCCGGTGCCGAGCCCGCTCTTCGGCGCGTCCTTGGCCTTGCCGAGCTTGTCGAACAGCGCCTGCCGCGGCACACACAGTGCGAAGGCGCGCCGTGCGTCGGCCGAACCGAAGACGCCGCCGGTCCCGAGCACCAACTGCTCGACACCGCGTCCCGGTATCGTCCGCACCGAGAATCCGTCCAGATTGATGTCCTTCACCGATCCGGCACCGATATCGACGACCCCGACCGCATTGTCGCCGACCTTCGATTTCAGATCGGCGGTCTTCGGGTACACCACGATCCGCCCGGTCTCGGGCTTATTGCCCCGCCAGCGTTCGTTGGCGACCAGGACCAGCCCGTCTTCGGCGGAGTAGGAATCGATCCGATACGGTCCGGACGACGGGAATCGGCTCAGATCCAACTTGTCCGCGCCGATGGTCCACCCGTTGTTCCAGAAGTCGGCGATCCGCTGCAATGCGGCCTGATCACCGGACTGCACGGCCGTCACGACATTCGGCACATTCGCCACCCGCGCCGCCACATGCGCGGGCATCAACTCCCCCGCGGCGAACAGATTGCGCCACGGCAGGTAGTGCCGGTCCCCGCGGAACACCACGGTCGCGTCCTTGGAGCCGGGCTGGCAGTCCACCCGTTCGATATCGGCGTATCCGGCGGTGCTCGCGGCATCGAACAGCGGAACCTGGCCGCGGTCACCGGGTTTGGTGTACCGGCCGCTGCGCGCGGCCCAGGCCAGCACCAGATCGTCACACGAGGTCGGCACGCCGTCGGAGTACACACCGTCCGCGTTGAGCCGGTACTGCACGGTCTGCGCCTCGCCCGGCACCTCTTTCGCGGTGCCCACATCGGTATCGGCGATCTGCTGGCCATCGGGGCCGGTGTAGAAGAACCCGGTCAACACGCGCGCGAACACCGCGTCCGAGCCGCTGCTCGCGCCGAGCGTGGTGCCCCCGTTGTAACTGGCGATCACCGCATCGACGGCATAGCCGATGGAGGGCACCTGGTTCTGGCTCGAGCACCCGGCCATCACCGTGGCGGCCACGGTGCCCGCAGCCACCGCTCCGATCAAACGTGCCGCTAGCGACTGCTTCATCAAGGAAAACCCCTGCCGTCGGCTGTCAGTGCCTGCGCTTGTTCCGCTTTCCGCTCGGCCGAGCGCCGGGACGCGGGGCCTGTCCGGGTTCACGCACGGGGCGAGCATCCAGATCCCGGCCGGTTGCCGCGACCGCGCGCCGCTCCGCCTCGACTCCCGCACGCGCCGACGCCAATCCGGCACGCTTGTTGAGCACCTTCTTGGTGTGCGCCGCGACCGGACCCCACCGCTCCTTGATCGATACCAGCAGCGGCACAGCAAAGAAGATCGACGAGTACGCGCCGACGACCATGCCGACCAGCTGCACCAGCGCCAGATCCTTCAGTGTGCCGACGCCGAGCAGCCACACCGCGATCACCAGCATGCCGACGATCGGCAGAATGCCGATGACGGTGGTGTTGATCGAACGCATCAGCGTCTGGTTCGCCGCGAGGTTCGCCTGTTCGGCATAGGTGCGTCGAGACGTATTCACCACACCGCGGGTGTTCTCCTCGACCTTGTCGAAGACGACGACATTGTCATAGAGCACATAGCCGAGGATGGTCAGCAGACCGATCACCGCGGCGGGGGTCACCTCGAAGCCGACCAGCGAGTAGATACCCGCCGTGACGATCATGTTGAAGAACAGCGAGGCGATCGCCGCGATCGACATATCCCGTTCGAACCGGATGGCGATGTAGACCATGGTCAGCGCGATAAAGACCACCAGCGCGATCACGGCCTTCTTGGTGATCTGGCTACCCCAGGTCTCGCTGATCTCCGCGACACTGATCGCGTTGCGCGAAACGTTGCCGTCCTTGTCCTTCGGCTGGAAGGCGTTGAACAGCGCGGTCTGCAGCGCGTCGGTCTGGGCGGCGCTCAGCGTATCGGAGCGGACCTGAATGGTCTCCGCCGAACCGGACCCCACCTTCTGCACGGTCACCGGGGCGTGGCCGATGGTCTGGGAGTAGACGTCCTCGACCTTCTGTGTGGTCGCGGTCCCCGCCGCGGGCAACTGAATGCGCGAGCCGCCCGCGAAGTCGATGCCGAGGGTGAATCCGCGAATTCCGATGCTCAGCAACGAGATCAGCACGAAGGCCGCGGTCAGCGCGTAGTAGAAGCGCCGCCGACTGACGATCTTGAAACCGCCGGTGCCGGTGTAGAGCCGCTCGAAGACGCTGTGCTTCGGCGCGGCATCGTATGCGTTCACCTCGTCGGCAAGTGGCTCCACAGTCGAGTAACGATCGTCGGTATCCCGACCGCCGCCCCCCACGGAATCGCTGCGCGATGCTGTCCTCATCGTGACGTCTCCTTCACCAGAGCCTCGCCAGCCCTGCGTTCCCTGGCCACTTCCTGAATCGCGCCGAGCCCGTTGACCGACGGTTTGGCCCAGAACGGCGAGCGCGAAGCCAGCATCATCAGCGGCGCGGTCACCAGGTAGAGCACGATCACGTCGAGGACGGTGGTGATGCCCAGGGTGAACGCGAAGCCCTTCACCTGGCCGGCGGCCAGAATGTAGAGCACGACCGAGGCGATCAGGCTGACGGTCTTACCGGAGAGGTTGGTGCGCTGGGCGCGCTGCCAACCGCGCGGCACCGCCGAGCGGAAGCTGCGACCCTCGCGCATTTCGTCCTTGATGCGTTCGAAGAACACCACGAAGGAGTCGGCGGTCAGACCGATACCGATGATCAGACCGGCGATACCGGCCAGATCGAGGGTGAATCCGATCCACCGGCCGAGCAGCACGATGATGCCGTACACCGCGACACCCGAGGCGACCAGCGAGAATCCGGCGAGGAAGCCGAGCATCCGGTAGTAGGCCAGGCAGTACAGCAGCACCACCGCGAGACCGATCGCACCGGCGAGCAGACCGGCGCGCAGCGAGGACAGACCCAGCGTTGCCGATACCGTCTCGGCCTCCGAGGTCTGGAACGACAGCGGCAGCGAACCGTACTTCAGGGTGTTCGCGAGCTCCTTGGCGCTGGCCGCGGTGAAGCTACCGGAGATGGTGGTACGACCGCCCTGCTGCGGACCCGACTGCACGACTGGCGCGCTGACCACCTTCGAGTCGAGTACGAATGCGACCCGCTTGTTGATGTATTCGCCGGTCAGCGTCGCCCAGGCGTCACTACCCTCGGATTTGAACTCCAGGTTCACCTCGTGGCGGGCCTGCTGCTGGTTCAGTCCCGAGGTGGCGTTCTTGATCTCCTGGCCGTCGATCCGGCTCTTGTCGAGCAGGAGGATCTCCTTGCCGTCGGTGGCGCAGGCGACCAGCGGCAGATTCGGATCGTCGTTACCGGCCAGCGGATCGGCCTTGCTGCAGTCCATCGCGGCCATCGCGGCCTGCTGCACCGTGGGATCGGTGCTCTGTCGGGTCGCCTTGGCGTCCGCGATCTCCTTCTTCGCCTGTTCCTGCGGCGTCAGCCCGCCGGGCGGGGCCGGGGGCGAGGTCGGTGCCTGTGCGGGGAAGACGCGCGGCTGCGGGGTCGACTCCGCAGCGGGTGCAGATTCGGTGGTCGGCACCGCGGCGGTGGTCGGCGCGGACTGGGTGGTCGGTGTGGGCTGGGTCGGCAATGTCCCGTCGGGGTTGAGCTGCGTGGCGTCCGGAATGGCGCCCGGAGTCGTCCCGGCGGTACCCGAGGCCTGCGGCGTGCCCTTGCCGCCGACCGCGGGCACGGCCTGGAGCACCGGACGGATATAGAGCTTGGCGGTCGTCGCCAGCGCCTTGGCCTGGCCACCGTCGTCACCCGGAACCGTGATCACCAGGTTGTCGCCGTCGATGACGACCTCGGAACCCGACACACCGAGGCCGTTGACACGGTTCTCGATGATCGTCTGCGCCCGGCGCAGGCTGTCCTGGCTCGGCTTACTGCCGTCGGGGGTGCGGGCGGTCAACGTGACCCGGGTACCGCCCTGTAGGTCGATGCCCAGCTTGGGGGTCGGGGAATGGTCACCGGCGAAGAACACCAGCGCATAGATCACGGCCAGCAGCACGGCGTAGACGCCGAGCAACCGGAGCGGATGCGCCGATCCCTGGGAAGGTGGCACAGTTCGTCATCTCCTAGGCGGAAGTCGAGGGTGGAACAGGCGGGCACGCACAGCCGGGCACCCGGACGGACCGCCCGCGGCGGTCGTCTGCACGCGGGTACACCGCTGGAACCGGGTCAGTCCTTGGTCAGCCGGGTCTCGGTCTGCTGCGCGGACTCCTCGACGGGACCGGCCTCGATCTCGTCGGCGGCGATCTCGTCGGCCACGGCCTCATCAGTGGTCTCGTCCGTGGTACGCACATCGCGGATGGCCTGACGCAGCCAGGTGGTGACGACATCCTCGGCGATTTCGAGATCGACGGTGTCGTCATCGATATCGACCACGGTGCCGTAGAGCCCCGACGTGGTGGTGACCTGGTCGCCGACCTTCAGGCTTTCCTGCAAAGTGGTGACCTTCTCGGCCTCGCGCTTCTGGCGGCGCACACCGAGGAACATGGGCACGAGCAGGGCTACCAGCAGCAGCGGAAACAGCAGTTCCATCGTCGAAGTCAGTCCCTAGTCTGTGGGTGGGATGGACAAGTACAACCAACAGTCTGCCAGTTCGCGTCGTCGCCACCACACCGGCACACCCCCTGACGTCCCAGAACGCCGCTTCGGCGGGCATCAGGGCACGGTCCGCGGACCGGTCGGCACAGGTATTCCACGCAACCGCACTGGTCGATGTCGATCCGCATCCGGGCCGAAAAGCCGCAGGTAACGAGCGAGCCCCGCGACCGTGGTGTGGTCGCGGGGCTGCGCAACGGGGCGTGCTAAGCGATCTTGCCGTAGCTGTAATCATCGAGCGGGAAGGCGACCGCCTCGCGGTGTGCGTTGATGGTGCTGGTCGGGCGCAGCAGGGCGGCCTCGCCGTGCTGGTTGAAGTAGTAGCTGCGCGCGCGAGAGCAGTCGCCGCCGTAGAAGACCGAGGAACCCAGCTTGTCGGTGACCCGATCCAGGAAGTGCCGGTTCGCCTGCTCGGTCACCTCGAAGGTGGTCTCGCCGCGACGGAAGGTCTCCTTCAACAGGCGGCCCATATGCTTCATCTGGGCCTCGATGGTGGTGAAGTACGACAGGCCGCTGTAGGAATATGGGCTGTTGAGGCTGAGGAAGTTCGGGAATTTCGGCACCGTGATGCCCTCATAGGCCTGGAAACGGTTGTCGCGCCAGAACTTTCCGAGGTCGACGCCCTCGCGGCCGATGATCTCGATGGCCGGGAAGTTCACATCCCATAGGTTGAAGCCGGTGGCCAGGATCAGGGTGTCGATCTCGGTCTTGTGGCCGTCGGCGGTGACGATGCCGTCGGGCTCGATGTGATCGATGGAGTTGGTCTCCAGCCGGACGTTGGGCTGGTTGAAGGTCTTGAAGTAGGCGTTGGAGAACGTGGGGCGCTTGCAGCCGAAGTCGTAGTGCGGGGTGAGCTGCTTGCGCGTCTCCTTATCGCGCACCTGCGCGCGCAGATGCGCCTTGGCCAGTACGCCTGCGGCCTTGTTCAGCGGTTTGGCCTGCTTGAAGTGCAACACGCCGAGCACCATCAGCGCCTCCAGCAGGCTGGTGTTGACCAGCCGCGCGGCCTTCTGGGTGGCGGGCACACGGGCGAACAGCTGCTGCACCGGCGCGGGAATCACGGTATCGATCTTGGGTACCACCCAGATCGGCGTGCGCTGGAAGACGGTGAGTTCCTTGGTCTTCTTGGCCGCCTCCGGCACCAACTGCACGGCGGTGGCGCCGGTGCCGATAATGGCGGCCCTGCGGCCGGTGAGGTCGAAATCGTCCTCCCACGCGGTGGTGTGGATAATCTTGCCCGCGAAGGACTCGATACCCGGAAACGGCGGGGTGTAGGGCTGGGACAGGAATCCGGTCGCGGTCAAAAGGTAACGGCCGGTAATGGTTTCACCATCGGCGACGGATACGGCCCAGTGCTGGTGCTCCGCATCCCAGCGGGCGCCGTCCACCATGGTGCCGAAGCGCATCCGACGACGCAGGCCGTACTTGTCCGCGACGTGCTCGGCATACTTCTTGAGCTCCTTGCCCGGCGCGAACAGCCGCGTCCAATAGGGGTTGGGCTCAAAGGAATACGAGTAGGTCACCGAGGCGATATCGACGGCGAGCCCCGGGTAGTGATTGACGTGCCAGGTGCCGCCGAGATCGTTCTCGCGCTCCAGGATCACGAAGTTGCTCAGACCCAGCCGGTCGAGCTCGATACCCGCACCCATTCCGCCGAATCCCGCACCGACCACGACCGCGTCGTACTGAGGCGCCACGTCGAACCTCCTGCTGAATACATTCCAACGGGAATGTAGGAACCGTCTCTCATGGAATGACATCTCATTCCGTTTGTGAACACAGTATCATCGGGTGGGTGACGAAGCCATCCATGCGTGCGCCCCGACCAGCGGCCGGCAATGCGATCCAGCGACGCAAGGCCGAGCTGCGCCAGGAGATCATCGACACCGCGTTCGTCTGCTTCGCCGACAAGGGCTATCACGCCACCGGCATCGCCGATATCGCCAATGAGCTGGGCATCGGGCACGGCACGTTCTACCGGTACTTCAGCAATAAACGCGAGATCATCGACGTGGTCATCGACGATCTGGCCGCACGGATCATCGAGGCGCTCGGCACCGATAACGCGCCCGACGCCGCCACCACCCTTGACGAATACCGCGCCCAGATCGACCGCATCGGCGCCGCCCTCACCCGGATCCTGGTGGCCGACCGGCGGGTCGCTCAACTGCTGCTGTTCCATGCCACCGGTATCGATGACGAACTCACCACCCGGCTCTACGGACTGCTCGATATGGCCGACGCGCTCACCGCCGGTTACCTCTCGCACGGTGTCGAGCTCGGCTATCTGCGGGCCGACCTCGACACCAAGAACACCGCCAAGGCCGTCACCGGCATGCTCATCGCGGGCATCGTCCAGGGGCTGCGCAATCCGGACGAGACCGCGGTCAGCGAACTGAACGAGGCGATCCGGCGACTGCTCATCGACGGCGTGCGCAAGGACTGAATCGACTCCGGCGAGACCGACAATTCTCCACCGGTTCGTCGCGGCGATCAGCGCTAGGGTGTAGCCAGATCGACTGTGGCCAACGGGGGCAGCACGTGTTCGGTAGAGACCGCCGAGTTCGAAAAATGCGTATTCGACCAGAGCAGGGCACCGCCCCTGACACAATGTCGCGGGTGACCCCCGAAGACGTGAGCCGAATCCATTTCGCCATGCCGCCGATGGGACACCGCGGCTATCACGCCGATGAGGTCGACGCCTTCCTCGAACTCGTCTCCGCGACGCTCGATGGGCAGGGTGTGCTGACCGCCGACGATATCCGCCACGTCGCCTTCGACGCCCCGCGCTTCGGTGGCCGCGGCTACCAGGCCGACCAGGTCGACGAATTCCTCGACCGGGTCCGCATCGAACTGGAATTCCGCCAGCGCGGCAGCCGCCCGGTCCCCGTCGGCGGCAATGGCTCCGGCCCCGCCGCCCTGCTCACCCCCGACGATGTGCACCACATGCAGTTCACCCAGGCCGCGGTCGGCCGCCGCGGCTATGACACCGACGAGGTGGACGCCTTCCTGGACCTGGTCGCCGCCACCCTCGCACACGGTGGACCCGGCAGCCTCACCACCACCGAAGTCCGCGCGGTCCGCTTCACCGAAGCCCGCCTCGGCACCCGCGGCTACACCCGAGACGAGGTGGACGCCTTCCTCGACCTGGTCGTCACTGCTCTCGAAGATGGAGCCAACCACCGCTAGCGCCGGTGGGTCATTCGAACAGGTCGAGGGTGGGGTGGGGTTCGCGGCCGCGGACCTCGATGGAGCCGAAGACCAGGTCCGGAGGCGGCACGAGGCCGAGATGCTCCCACGCGGCAGCCGTTGCGACGCGACCGCGGGGCGTGCGCGCGACCATGCCCGCGCGCACCAGGAAGGGCTCACAGACCTCTTCGACCGTCGCAGCCTCCTCGCCGACCGCGACGGCCAGCGTCGAAACCCCAACGGGCCCACCGCCGAAACTGCGGACCAGGGCCCCGAGGACAGCACGGTCCAAGCGATCCAGGCCCAGCACGTCGACGTCGTAGACCTCCAACGCCGCCTGGGCGATGGGACGGGTGATCAGGCCGTCGGCGCGGACCTCGGCATAGTCGCGGACGCGGCGCAGCAGGCGGTTGGCAATGCGCGGGGTGCCGCGGGAGCGTCCGGCGATTTCGGCAGCGGCGTCGCGATCGATGGTGACGCCGAGGATATGGGCCGAGCGCAGCAGGATGCGCAGGAGCTCGTCGGGATCGTAGAAGTCCATGTGACCGGTGAAGCCGAAGCGGTCACGCAGCGGACCGGTGAGCGCACCCGAGCGGGTGGTCGCACCGACCAGGGTGAAGGGCGCGATATCGAGCGGAATCGAGGTTGCCCCCGGGCCTTTGCCGACGACCACGTCGACGCGGAAGTCCTCCATCGCGAGATAGAGCATTTCCTCGGCGGGCCGGGCGATCCGGTGGATCTCGTCGATGAACAGCACATCGCCCTCGACCAGATTGCTCAGCATGGCGGCGAGATCACCGGCGCGCTCCAATGCCGGACCCGAGGTGATGCGCAGTGCCGTACCGAGTTCCGCGGCAATGATCATCGCCATACTGGTCTTGCCGAGACCGGGCGGGCCGGACAGCAGCACATGGTCCGGAGTGCCGCCACGCTGTTTGGCGCCGCGCAGTACCAGCGCCAACTGTTCGCGCACGCGGAGCTGGCCGATGAAATCGTCGAGGGATTTCGGGCGCAGGCTGGCCTCGATCTCCCCGTCGGATTTGAGATAGCTTGCGGCGACCTGGGATTCGGGTTCGGTGGCGTCGTAGTCCATGACGGCTTACCGGTTCTTGGCGAGCGAGCCGAGCGCTGCGCGCAATGCGGCCGAGGTGCCGGCGGCGGGTTGATCAGCGAGTACGGCATCGACCGCCGGTTCCGCCTGTTTGGCGGGAAAGCCGAGTCCGATCAGGGCCTCGACCACCTGCTCGCGCACCGGCGTGAGCACCGGTGCGGGCGTAGTACCCGGCGGACCCGTCTGCACCGGAACCAGATTCACCTTATCCCGCAACTCGACCACCATGCGCTCGGCGCCGCGCTTACCGATGCCGGGCACCCGGGTCAGCGCCGCGACATTGCTCTCCGCGAGCGCCTTGCGCAGCGCCTCGGGCTCGAGCACCGCGAGCACCGCCATGGCCAGCCGCGGACCGACGCCGGAGACGGTCTGCAGCAGACCGAACAGGTCACGGGATTCGGTATCGGCGAATCCGTACAGCGTCATCGAGTCCTCGCGCACGATCATCGCGGTAAACAGCCGGGATTCCTCGCCGCGGGTCAGCGTCGACAGCGTCGCCGGGGTGACATTGAGCCGGTAGCCGACGCCCGCCGCCTCGAGCACCACATGATCGAGCGCGATTTCGAGCACCTCACCGCGTACCGACGCGATCACGGGCGCACCACCTTCCGTTGTTCGGCAAGCCGCTGGGTATACCGCCGCTGTGCATCGGCGGCCTGCGCCTCGGCCTCGGCCATCCGCGCCATCAGCGGCGCCCGCCAACAATGACAGATCGCCAGGGCCAGCGCATCGGCCGCATCCGCCGGTTTCGGCGCGACCTGCAGGCCGAGGATACGCGTCACCATCACGGTCACCTGAGCCTTGTCCGCGGTGCCATTGCCAGTGACCGCAGCCTTCACCTCGCTCGGGGTATGAAAGGCGACGGGTATGCCCCGCCGCGCCGCCGCCAGCGCGATCACTCCACCCGCCTGCGCGGTGCCCATCGCGGTGCGCACATTGTGCTGCGCGAACACCCGCTCGATCGCGACCGCATCGGGTTTGTGCGTATCCATCCAGTGTTCGGCGATATCGGCGACGCCCATCAGCCGGTGTGCGAGATCCATATCCGCAGGGGTGCGCACCACGTCGACGTCGAGCGCCGTCACCTTCCGCCCCAGCCCGCCTTCGACGATGCTGAGGCCGCACCGGGTGAGCCCCGGATCGACGCCCATCACCCGCACACGATCCCCTCTCGAAGGACACGAACAACTGTTCGAGAGTCTAGTGGACCGCGCGGGCACCGTTCACCAACGACACGGCGCCCGTCCGGGATTCGACGTCGGGACCCGATTCAGTCGAATGAGTGAGAGCAGCTCACGTACGCGTACGACCCGGAATCGGAATCTTCGACGACCACCTTGCCGTCGCGCAGGATCCGGCAGCTCACCGTGCCGCCGCTGGACCCGCTGACGGTGGCCGACACCCGACCCGAACGGACGAATCCGGTGAGGGTCACCGCCTTGGTCCAGGGCAGTGGCGCGTCGTTGGCATTGGAGCTGTCGAAATCGCCACTGGTGAAGGTGATATCGGCGGTGCCGGTGCCGGAGACCTCATAGGTCACCGCGACTTCCTTCTTCGACTCCTTGTCGATCCGATAGGCGATAGATCCGAACACCGCAACACACCCGCCGACGGTCAGCACGATCGCCAGGAAGACACCGCCCAATACCCAGGGCCACACCGGCTTTCCCTTGGGTGGCTGCGGCGGATAGCCCGGGTAGCCCGGATACCCCTGCCCAGGATAACCCGGATACTGCGGCGGTGGCTGATAGGTCACGTGCACCCCTCCTGAATCCTGCACAACCGGCGATAGGACCTTACTGGACATGGCCATTCGGAGTCCGCTTCAGCTCTGCCTCTGAATCGCCCCCGGAGCCTGCTGCGTTTCAGCAACGCGCACCGGTTCGGCAGCGAACCACAGTTTTGCTGGAGCGGATTCACAGGGTTTCTCGAGGAATGGTCTCGACAATGCCGTAGGTGCCCGTAGTCCGTGCCCTGCTCGCCGCGCCCGCGACCCCCGTGACGCCGCCACCGCCGCCACGGCTGCCGTCGGCGAATCTGAATCCGAGCTACCAATACGGCTCCCATCACGGGATTTCGCTGCTGCACGGCTGGTTACCGTTGACCGTCGAACTGATCGCGGTGGCCCTGCTGATCCTCGCGATCGGCTGGCGAACCCGGCGCTGGCGGCTGGTGCTGCTGCCGGTGTGCGCGGCGCTCGGTGCGGCGGGTGCGGTGGCCGCATGGGCGTATGTGAACGATCAGGGGTTGGCCTCGGATCCGGCGCCGATCGAGTTGTGGGCCTGTGCCGGGGCAGCGGTCGCGGCCATCGCCGTCGCCGCGCTCGGCTGGCGCAGCGCGCGCTGGTGGCGGCGCGGCGTCTCGGTGCTCGCCATACCCCTGGCACTGTTGAGCACCGGCATCGTGCTCGATCAGTGGGTCGGCTACTACCCCACCGTGCAGTCGGCCTGGAATGCGCTCACCGCGGGCCCGCTGCCGAACCAGACCGATATCGACGCCCTGCCCGCACTGCGCAATACGAACGTCACCACCGGCAAGATCGTGCCGGTGCGAATTCCCGACGCGGGCAGCGGATTTCCGCATCGCACCGAATACGTGTACCTGCCACCGGCCTGGTTCGCCGGTCCGACACCGCCCACCCTGCCGGTCGTCATGATGATCGGTGGCGAGTTCAACACCCCCGCGGACTGGATGCGCAGCGGCCAGATCATGCCCGAAGTGGACAAGTTCACCGCCGCCAACGGCGGCCGCGCCCCCATTCTGGTCTTCGTCGATTCCAGCGGCAGCTTCAATAACGACACCGAATGCGTGAACGGTCCGCGCGGCGACGCCGCCGACCATCTGACCCGAGATGTGCCCGACTACCTCGAATCTCGCTTCGGCGCGTCGGCAGATCCGGCGAACTGGGCCGTGGTCGGCTGGTCGATGGGCGGCACCTGCGCGGTCGACCTGGCCGTCATGCACCCCGAGCTGGTGCGCACCTTCGTCGATATCGCGGGTGATCTGGGCCCGACCTCGGGCACCAAAGAGCAGACGATCAAACGCCTTTTCGGCGGTGACGCCGACCGCTGGGCCGCCTTCGACCCGATCACCGTCATGGGCAAACACGGCCCGTACACCGATATGGCCGGTCTGTTCGACGATCTCACCCCACCCAAATCCGGTCCGGGATCCCATGGTGCACGCCAG
This sequence comes from Nocardia sp. NPDC004604, assembly GCF_040609795.1. Classification (NCBI taxonomy): domain Bacteria; kingdom Bacillati; phylum Actinomycetota; class Actinomycetes; order Mycobacteriales; family Nocardiaceae; genus Nocardia; species Nocardia sp. NPDC004604. Next base: position 144,798 of record NZ_JBEXLC010000001.1, on the reverse strand, counting down.
TCCGCGGCGGTCGACGACGACACCGTCGGCTTCGGCGGCCACGACGGTGTTGTCGACACCGGCGAGGTCGGCGCCGCCGAAAAGCTGTGTGCCGCAGGACATGACGTCGGCATCGACTGCACCATCCACACCACCCAGGGCGGCCACACCTGGCAGTTCGCCGCGGCCGCCTTCACCTCGTCGTTTCCCTGGATAGTCGCCCGGGTCGGACTCCCGGTGCCGGACGCGACCTGAAACCGATTGCGCGACCGATGAATTGAGCCGTGGGTCAGCCCAGCGACTCCGCTGGCGGCTCCGACTCGGCACGAAAGGTCCGACGATAGGCCAGCGGTGCGACGCCGATCGCATCGTGTAGGTGCTGGCGCAGCGAGCTGCCGGTGGCGAAGCCGACCTCGCCCGCGATGCGATCCACCGTCAGGTCCGGCCTGGTCAGCGCTTCTTCGCGGCGCGGATCAGAATGTCGGCGCCCCACCAGGTCAAACGCCCGGCGATCGCCACGTACAGGAAGATCGCGAAGTACACCAGGCTCGCACCGTAGTCGTCGGCCCAGCCGGGCATCCGGTTCATCGTCGCGCAGGCGGCGATAAGCAGGATCAGTCCCGTCGCGACCGCGAGCGGGGCGAGGGTGACATTCAGGTCGGTCGAATGGCCGGGACGCTCGTCGGCAAGGGATCGACTCATGGGTTGGTCTCTTTCCGGGCAGGACAAGTTCTCGGTGTTCTGGAGCCTGATCGGGTCGCCGCGACGGTTGTCGCGGTACTCGAATCCGATATCAGGAATTGAGCCGAAATCGTTACGGTGCTGACATCGTCGGCTGCGATTACGCGGGTTGCACGGCCGCGTTTGTGGCGGGCATCACATCAGAGATCTACCATCCGAAGGATGAGCAATGTTGTGAAGGCTGTCCTCGAAGGTGGGCCGAAAGACTTGCCAGCGCGCATCGTTCCGATCACACCGCCCGGCGTCGAGCTCAAAGTCGAATTCCGCGGCGGATACGAGCACTTCAAGGTCACCAACCGCGAGGCAGATACGCCCGAAGGGCGGCTGCCGGTATACGAGTGGTCCGACCGCACCAGAATCGCGGAATAAGTTCCAGCAGCGCCGCGCAGTTCTCCGCGCTCGACGTCCGCGCACCCGACTCACCGTCCGGGTCGCTCCGTCCACCGGGACGGACCGACCCGTGGACGCACTCGGGGCGGTCCGCAGCTGCGCGAACCGCCCCGGAGTTACCCGATGGGGTCGACTCAGTCCTCTTCGAGCTGAGCGCCGACCTCGTCGGGAATGTCGACATTGGTGTAGACGTTCTGCACGTCGTCGCTGTCCTCGAGCGCGTCGACCAGCTTGAACACCTTGCGCGCGCCATCGAGATCGACCGCGACCGATACCGACGGCTGGAAGCCGGATTCGGCGGAGTCGTAATCGATTCCGGCGTCCTGCAGCGCCTTGCGCACCGGGATCAGATCGGACGGATCGCTGATGATCTCGAAGGATTCCCCGAGGTCATTGACCTCCTCGGCACCCGCGTCGAGCACCGCCATCAGCACGTCGTCCTCGGAGAGGCCGTTCTTGTCCAGGGTGACGACGCCCTTGCGGTGGAACAGATAGGAGACCGAGCCCGGGTCGGCCATATTGCCGCCATTGCGGGTCATCGCGACGCGCACCTCGCCCGCGGCGCGGTTGCGGTTATCGGTGAGGCATTCGATCAGCACGGCGACACCATTGGGGCCGTAGCCCTCGTACATGATGGTCTGCCAGTCGGCGCCGCCCGCCTCTTCGCCGCCGCCGCGCTTGCGGGCACGCTCGATGTTGTCGTTCGGAACCGACGACTTCTTCGCCTTCTGGATGGCGTCGTACAGCGTCGGATTGCCCGCCGGGTCACCGCCACCAGTGCGGGCCGCCACCTCGATGTTCTTGATCAACTTGGCGAAGAGCTTGCCGCGCTTCGCGTCGATCCCCGCCTTCTTGTGTTTGGTGGTGGCCCATTTGGAGTGGCCGCTCATTCCCTACTTCCTCCAGTCGACAGCACGTCTGATCGTGCGCACGGTACCCGCACCGGCCGGGTAGACAACTCTCTCAGCCTACTCGTCCGGTCGCGACGACTTTCCGAGGGCGACTACTGGTCGTCGCGGACCAGATCGACGAACATCTTGTGCACTCGCAGATCGCCGGTGACTTCCGGATGGAACGACGTCGCGACCACCCTGCCCTGCCGCACCGCGACGATGCGCCCGGCAAACGGGCCGCTCGGGACGGTGGCCAATACCTCGACCCCCGCGCCGGCCCGCTCCACCCACGGCGCCCTGATGAAGACCGCGCGCATCGGACCGCCGTTCAGGCCCGCGAATTCCAGATCCGTCTCGAACGAATCGACCTGGCGGCCGAAAGCATTGCGGCGCACCGTCATATCGATACCGGACAGATGTTTCGCATCGGGGCGGGTGTCGAGCACCTCGGAGGCGAGCAGGATCATCCCGGCGCAGGATCCGAAGGCGGGCATACCCTCCCGCAGCCGCGCACGCAGCGGTTCGAGGAGTTCGAAGACCTCGAGCAGTTTGCTGATAGCGGTCGATTCGCCGCCGGGCAGCACCAGCGCGTCCACCGCGGCCAGCTCCGACGCACGCCGCACCAGCACCGGTTCGGCGCCGCATTCCGCCAGCGCCGCGACATGTTCGCGCACATCGCCCTGCAGCGCCAGCACGCCAATGGTGGGCCGGGCGGGAATCTGCTGCGCGCCGGGAACAGGCGAGGCGACCGATACGTTCACGCCACGAGCTTACGAGGCGGGGGTGCTGTGGTCCTGCTCACGGTGACCGTCAACGTTGCATCAAGAGCGGGTTCATCGGGCGGAAATCGGTCGACACTCACAGATGTGATTGCCGTGTTGCCACGCAAGGCGCCTGAGCCCCGTGGAGAAGCGAATAGAGTCTCGCCGCGCCGGGGGCTGACGGTGTCGACCGGCCTGGCCGGACTGTCCCTCGATGCCATGGCATCGGTCTCCTACGGGCCGGAAGCCATCGTGCTGGTACTGGCCACGGCCGGTGGCGCCGGACTCGGTATGACCTTGCCGGTCACCCTCGCGATCGCCGCACTGCTGGCCGTACTGGTCGCCTCCTATCGGCAGGTGATCGCGGCCTTCCCCGACGGCGGCGGCGCATACGCGGTGGCCAAGCGGCATCTGGGCCGCCGCACCAGCCTGGTCGCCGCGGCCTCGCTGATCGTCGACTACATCCTCAATGTCGCGGTCTCGATCGCCGCGGGGGTGGCCGCACTGACCTCGGCATTCCCTGCGCTGCACGGGTATACGGTGTGGATCTGCCCGGCCATCCTCATCGGGGTCACCGCGCTGAATCTGCTCGGCATCCGAGAAAGCGCGCGCGCCTTCATGATTCCGACCATCGTGTTCGTCGCGGGCATCTTCGCCGTCATAATCGGCGGGCTGGTGCGTTCGGAACCGGCCAGCGTCACCACCGGAGCCGCGGCCGTCAGCGATCTCCACACCGTTGGCGTGCTCTTGCTGCTCAAGGCATTCTCCAGCGGCTGCGCGGCGCTCACCGGCGTCGAAGCGATCGCGAACGCGGTGCCCAGCTTCGCCGAACCGAAGATCAAACGCGCACAGCGGGCGGAGGTGGCGCTCGGCGCGCTGCTCGGCGTCATGCTGATCGGGCTGGCGGTGCTCATCAAGAAGTTCTCCTTGCAGCCGATCGACGGCACGACGGTGCTCTCCCAGCTGACCGAGGCCGCCCTCGGCCACGGGATCGGCTACTACGTTGTGCAATTCGCGACCGTCGTACTGCTCGCGCTGGCCGCCAACACGTCATACGGCGGACTGCCGACACTCACCCGGATCCTGGCCGACGACAACTGCCTACCGCACCGATTCGCGGTCAGTTCACCGCGTCAGGTGTACCGCTACGGTGTCCTGGCCCTCGGCGTCACCTCGGCCGTGCTGTTGATCGCGGCGCGCGGAGATATGAATGCGCTCGTCCCGCTATTCGCGATCGGCGTCTTCGTCGGGTTCACCATCGCCCAGACCGGTATGGTCCGGCACTGGTTACAGGACCGCGGCGAGGGCTGGCGCTGGCGGATCGCACTCAACGGTTTCGGTGCGGTGCTCACCTTCGTCGCCGCGATCGTCACCACTGCCATGAAATTCACCGAAGGCGCCTGGTTGATCGTGCTGGTGCTGCCCGCGCTGGTGCTCGGCATGGAACGCGTGCGTGGGGCCTACACCAAGATCGGCGGCTGCCGCGGCAACGGCACGATTCCGGACCAGCCGCGGGCCGCTGGTACGGCGATCGTGGTACCGATCTCCGAGGTCTCGGAATTGAGCCGCGAGGCGCTCTCGGCTGCCATGTCCATCGGCAAAGACGTTGTCGCCGTCCATGTCTGCCTGCCCGGTGAATCGGTGCGGGCGTTCGCCAAGGCATGGGAGGCCTGGCATCCCGAGGTCAGGCTGGTGCTGCTCGAGGACAGCGACGCCACCGTCGGCGGACCCGTCGCGCGGTACGTCCGCGAGAACTTCCCAGGACGGCGCAAGGTCGTCGTCATCGCCGAGATCGATCCGCCGACCGGCTGGGACCGCGTGCTGCCCAGCCACCGCAGCGATGAACTCGAACGCGAACTCCGCCGAATGACCGACACCGTGGTCTGCCACCTACGTGTCCAGGTGGTATGAGCCCCATGCGGGCTCACGGGTAGTTCGCCGTGGTGCGTGGCGGCCACCCGCGCACCACCGCGGACGCTCGGTCACCGAGATCTATGGGTCACCGGGTGATCTTCGGCCCTGGTGAGGCTCAGTCCTCGCGCAAGGTGCGGATCAAACCCTCTTGCACGACCGCCGCGACCAACTCGCCCTGCCGGTTGAAGATCTTGCCGCCGGTCAGTGCACGGCCGAAGCCCGCGGACGGGGAAGACTGGTCGTAGAGCAGCCAGTCATCGGCGCGGAACGGGCGCAGGAACCACATGGCGTGGTCGAGGGAGGCGTTCTGGGTCGGCTCGTCGGGGTGGATGACCTTGGAGGAGCCGAGCAGGGTCATATCGCTCATATAGGCGAGGGTGCAGACGTGCACCACCGGGTCGTCGGGCAGCGGATGCCGGTAGCGGAACCACACCTGCTGCTGGGAGACGACACCGTCGCGGCGGGCCACCACATCCTGGGGCACGGTGCGGATATCCCAGTGTTCCCACTCGCGCATCGCCCAGAGCCGTTCCGGACTCATCGTGGTGCTGGCATCCGGCAGCCCGTCCGGCGCCTGGACCTGCGGCATCACATCCTGATGTTCGGGACCCGCGTCACCGATGTGGAACGAGGCCGACATGGTGAAGATCGCGGCGCCGTCCTGTACGCCGGTCACCCGGCGGGTACAGAAGGACCGGCCGTCCCGGATCCGCTCCACCAGATAGACGGTCCGCTCTTCCGGATTGCCCGGACGCAGGAAGTACCCGTGCAGCGAATGCACCTGGAACCGCGGCTCCACCGTCCGTACCGCCGCTACCAGCGCCTGACCGGCAACCTGGCCGCCGAATGTGCGCGGGAGCTGGGTCTTGGTGGACGCACCACGGAAGATATCCCGCTCTAGCCGCTCTATCTCCAGCGCCTCTTCGATTGTCGCCATGCGGCTGACACTAACCGGCGCGCCTACGCGGGCTCCGCTCGGCCGGCCCGTGATCGATCGGCAACGGCCGCAACCGCCGCCCAGAATGCGGTGCGCCGACAGGTTTTGATGGGATGGGCCGGTGCCGCATTTCGATCCGATCAGCCATGCCGGACTTGTCGAACTCCTGACCGACCGCATCCGCGAGATCAGCGGGCGCGCGGTGATCGCAATCGACGGTGCCGACGCCGCCGAACCGCTGGCGATCGCGGACCGCATCGCCACCGCCCTTCGCGATACCGGACGTGCCGCCGAGGTGGTCTCGCTGCACGACTACATCCGGCCGGCCTCGCTCCGGATGGAATTCGGGCGCACCGACGAAATGTCTTATCGTGCAGCCTGGTTCGACTATGCGGCGCTCGATCGCGAGGTCATTCGCGCGCTCCGCGAGGACGCGCGCTGGCTTCCGGCACTGTGGGACGAAGACCGCGACCGCTCCGCCCGCTCCCCCGTCCGCAGCGCGGCGCCCGACACCGTCCTATTGATTGCGGGTCCCATGCTTTTCGGCCGGGGGCTGAGCTTCGATCTGGCGGTGCGACTCGATATGTCCGAGGCCGCCCTGCGCCGCCGCACCGCGCCGGAGGCACAGTGGACCATTCCCGCCATTCTGCGCCACGATCGGGACAATCCCTATGCCCCAACCTTTTTCATTCGTTGGGAACATCCCGATAGGCCCGCGCTGCGGATCGATGACGACGCCCGGAAATAGCCGGCTTCCGACTCGAGCGGCTCCCCCTCCTTGCAATGTTCTTGACGTGCGGTTCCCCTGCGGGACTTTTGACATTTCATGTTTAAATGCGCATATCTAAGTAGGCAGATGATTCATTGCCTCGTCGGCAACAGATTCACCCGAACCTTCCGTCTCGTACCGCCCGCTGCCAATTGCCGGACATGCCGAACTCGTCATCGGGTTCCCGCAGGCTGCTTCGAAACCAATCCTGTTCCCGCCGAGCACAATTCGAGCGGCACCACTCCCCCACCGCCGAGCCTCGACCGGTTGCGCCTACAAACACCTCGGGTGGCGAGCGCCACATGCGCCCACCACCCGAGATGAACCGTGCCCGGCCGAACCCACAGCGGTCGGGCCGCAGCGAACTAACCGCAGGCCGGCGACTGCTGGCCCAGGTTGGTCAGCATGGTGCAGGCCCAGGACTTCTCGATCTTCCACTTGCCGTTCTCGGCGACGAAGGGCACGTCGACCATGTTCTCCTGACCATTGACGACGAACTTCGCCTTGGCGGTCACGCTGTCACCGAAGGAGGTGACATCGGTGACCGTTATCTGCGCATTGGCGTTCTTCGCCGCCTCCGCCAAGCGGTTCGGCAGATCCGGATCGGCCTCCGCACCCTGCACCGATTCCAATTTCTCGGTACTGGGCACCGACGGATCGAAGGCGCGGCCGAGTGCGGCATTCAACTCCGCCACCGTCGGCTTGGGGGGCAGGTTCGGGTTGGCCACCGCCGATGTGCTGGTCTTGGACGCCTTGGTCGGGGTCGTCTTCGAGTCGTCGCTGCCACACGCCGACAAGCTGAGTGCGGCCACGGCGGCCAGACCCGCGATAGCGATACGCCCGGACTTATGAAGCTTCAATTGAATCTCCTTTGTCATTCGGACAGGTCCGTGACCCCGCCGGTGCCGCGCGAACTGCCCGCGCGGTCACCGACCGAATCCCGAAATTAGCCATCAACTCTGTGGCGGGAATAAGACAACTGTGTGGGATGCGCAACAGCTTCGGCCCGCCCCGCGTTCAACCATACGATCGACGCCAACCAGATCATGCCGATACCGGCGAGATAGCCGGTCCGCATGACGGAGCCGGGAGTAGGAAGGTCAGGCAGAGGTGTGTGAGCGCGGTTCTTTGGCCGACGACGAGTTCGGCGCCACCCTGCGACTGGTCGCGGGCGGCGCGGGCGGCGCGGCCAATCGGGGGGATCGCGCGCACGATGGATCTCAGCGAGGGCACCGCGCAGAACACGTATCGAATATCCTCAGCCGCCTCGGCGTGCGCGACCACACCCAGGCCGCAGACTATGCCTGTGATCGTGGATTGATCTGAGCGCATACACGAGCGGCTAAGCGCCGCAGAGACGAATAACGCCCGCGGCAACGGATCGTGGAATCCCTTGCCGCGGGCGTCGATTCAGTTCAGCGGTAGCGCCGGATCACCAACCGCGCTCGGCCAGTCGGTGGTCGACCGGCAGCTCCTCGACATTGATGCCGACCATCGCCTCGCCCAGACCGCGCGAGACCTTCGCCAGCACATCCGGGTCGTCGTAGAAGGTGGTGGCCTTGACGATGGCGGCGGCGCGCTCGGCCGGGTTGCCGGACTTGAAGATGCCCGAGCCGACGAATACGCCCTCGGCGCCGAGCTGCATCATCATCGCGGCGTCGGCGGGGGTGGCGATGCCACCCGCGGTGAACAGCACGACCGGCAGCTTGCCGGTCTGCGCGATCTCGCGTACCAGCTCGTACGGCGCCTGCAGTTCCTTCGCGGCGACGAACAGCTCATCCTCGGGCAGCGACGACAGCCTGCGGATCTCGGCGCGGATCTTGCGCATGTGGGTGGTGGCGTTGGAGACGTCGCCGGTGCCCGCCTCGCCCTTCGAGCGGATCATGGCCGCACCCTCGGTGATCCGGCGCAGCGCCTCACCCAGGTTGGTGGCGCCGCAGACGAACGGCACGGTGAAGTTCCACTTGTCGATGTGGTTGGCGTAGTCGGCGGGGGTCAGCACCTCGGACTCGTCGATGTAGTCGACGCCGAGGCTCTGCAGAATCTGGGCCTCCACGAAGTGGCCGATGCGGGCCTTGGCCATGACCGGAATGGAGACGGCGGAGATGATGCCGTCGATCATGTCCGGATCGCTCATCCGGGAAACGCCGCCCTGTGCGCGAATATCGGCCGGAACACGCTCCAGGGCCATCACCGCGACCGCACCGGCGTCCTCGGCGATCTTGGCCTGCTCGGGGGTGACGACATCCATGATCACCCCGCCCTTGAGCATCTCGGCCATCCCGCGCTTCACGCGGGCGGTGCCGATGGTGTTGGTGGTCTCGGGCGTGGTCACGGCAAACTCCTGAGTCATGTGCGCCAATCGGGTCGCTTGGAACTAACGACAACGATTCTAGGCAAGCCGATCAGGCCACTTGATAGCCAGTTGCGCAGCACTGGCCTTGCTCCGACCAGCGGGTCTGCACACCGCCCGCAGCCACTGGACCGATCGGGCGGTACTCGGAAGGGGCATCTGCGGCACGAACTCGGAGCCGCCGCAAATCGGATCCGCCGGGTCGACGCACAGTTCGGCCGCCCCGACGAACACCGGATTTTCGTGCTAGAGCGGGCCGATCACCAGCAGCTGTGCCCAGTACTCCGCGGCAGCGGGACCGAGCAACGGCAACAGGAAATCGAACAACAGGTAGGACATGTACTGCATACCTCCACGCACCAACGGACATCTCACTGCAGTGGAATCACCACCGGATTCCGAGCAGCACTTTCCCGTAAGCACTACCCAGGCGGCATCAATCCAGTCGCGACGCTATCACGATCGTGAAACACATCACAGGTGAAAGATGCGGCCACGCAGGTGGATCGCCACCGCCCTCAGCGGATGGAGCGGACCTCGGGATCGGAGTCACCGGATGCGGCCGCCGCGGCCTCGGGGAGCAGTTGGTCAAGGTGGTAGGGGTAGACGGTTTCACCGGTGTGGTCCAGCCCGACGATATCGGCACCCGTGCACCACTTATTGGCGGTGATGCTGCGGCGCTCGACGGCGGTCAAATTGCCCGGCTTCGGATCGTAGGCCGATACGCGCAGTGCGAAGAACAGTTCCTCGGCGCGGATGAGTTCGCCGTCGAAGGGGAATACCGCGACCCGTCGCCAGAGCGGCCCGCGCAGATTCGCCGGATCGGCGGTGTATCCGGTCTCCTCCCACAGTTCCCGCACCGCGGCGCTGCGCAGGGTCTCCCCCGGTTCGACGCCGCCGCCGATGGTGAACCAGAAGGAGACGTCGGGGGCCTTGGGATCGTTGCCGCGCATCAGCAGCACCCGGTCCTGTTCGTCGAGCAGCACCACGCGTGCGGAGGTGCGGACGGTGTCGACAGCCAGACCCGTCGCGGCGGCCGGAGTGGCGCGCTCACTGATCTCGAAGTAGGTCGGCAGTGGCGCGGTACCGCCGAGGTGCAGGATGCGCACCGGACGACGGGTGCGCAGGGCGAGGGTGTCACGAACGGCATCATTGTGAAAGCGACGCGCGATCAGGACGCGGGCCTCGGCGTCGGCCAGTTCGGCCACCTGCTGCGGACGCAACTGCGCGATATCGACCGCCGAAAGCGCTGCGGAGAGTTGGTTTTCCACGGTCTCACGATCGGCGCGTCCCGCCCGCTCCGCGCGATCCGCGAGCGCGGCAAGGCGCTTCGACTGCTCGGACAGCGCCGACTCAGCGGTCGGCCCCGCGATCGCTACGGCGATCGACCTGGCCACCACCGCCCGCCGGGCCAGCGCCGAGTCCAATGCCTGCCATGACTGGTCCGAGCGCACGTGCAGCCGGTCGAGCCGGTTGGCGGTCGAGGCCGCCCATAGACCGATCGCGATGATCACCGCCGCGATCAGCGCGAGAACGAGAACCGTCGTCGCGGAGAAAGTAATCATCTCGGAGCCCTTACCCTGAGGTCATTTGCCGCAAGCGGCGGTATTCATCCGGCGGCCCGGACCCGCGTGTCGCCGATGGTTACCGTCTCGTACACCCGCAGGATCTGTTCGGCGACCACCGGCCAGTCGTATTCGCCGACCACCTGATCGGCGGTGCGGACCAGGGCCTCACGGCGAACGTCATCGGTGAGCAGAGTGTCGATCGCATTGGCGAGACGTTCCGAATTGCCCACCGGCACAAGCATTCCCGCGGTGCCGTCGCGCAGCACCCGACGGAAGGCGTCCAATTCGCTCGCCACCACGGCGGTTCCGGCGGCCATCGCCTCGATGAGGATGATGCCGAAGCTCTCACCGCCGAGATTGGGCGCGACGTAGACATCCGCGCTGCGCATGGCCGAGGCCTTGTCCTCGTCGGAAACCTGGCCGAGGAAGCGCAGATGCCGAGCGAGCGGCCCGGCCTCGCGGCGCAACCGGTCCTCGTCACCACGGCCGACGATCAGGATCTCGATATCCGGATGCTTGCGCACCAATGCGGGCAGCGCGCCGAGCAGCACGTCCATGCCCTTGCGCGGTTCGTCGTAGCGGCCGAGGAACAGTACAGTTCCGCCCGCTCGCGGATAACCGGGCAGCATCGGGGCCCGGGCGAAGGCGGGCACATCGACGCCATTGGGAATCTCCACCGCGTCCGAGCCCAAGGCCTCCACCTGCCAGCGCCGCGCCAGCTCGGAGACGGCGATGCGGCCGCTGATCTTCTCGTGGTAGGGCCGCAGCACACCCTGAAAGGTACTGAGCACCAGTGATTTGGTGGTCGAGGTGTGGAAGGTGGCCACGATCGGCCCCTCGGCGATCTTCAGCGCGAGCATGGACAGGCTCGGCGCGTTCGGTTCGTGGATATGCAGAACGTCGAAGTCGTTGCCATCGATCCAGCGACGAATTCTGGTGTAGGCCATGGGGCCGAAAGACAGCCGGGCAACCGAACCGTTGTACGGAATCGCCACCGCGCGACCGGCCGACACCACGAAATCCGGCAGCGGCGTGTCCTCCGACGCGGGCGCGAGCACGCTCACCTTGTGGCCGCGTTCGATGAACACCCGCGCCAATTCCACGACATGGGCCTGCACCCCGCCGGGGACATCGAATGAATAGGGGCAGACCATGCCGATTTTCATGGTGTCGTCTCCCCTGTGGCGCTATCGATCCCGGCCTGCGCCGCGGCGATCCTGGCGCGCCGCTGCGCCGAAAGGTCCTGCTCCCATTGTGGCTGCAACATATGCCAATCGGCGGGATGCTCGGCGATATTGGCCGCGAACCGGTCGGCCAATGCCTGGGTGGCCGCGGCGACACCGCCCGAAACATCCAGCGGCGCTTCGGTCTTCATCCCCCAGCCCTCACGGCCGTCGGCGTCGACGGTGAACCAGAGGTGCGCCGGGATCAGCGCGGCGCCGGTCTCGATGGCCAGCTTCGCCGCGCCAGCGGGCAGCCAGGTGCGCTCGCCGTACATGGTCACCGGAACGCCCTTTCCGGTCAGGTCCCGCTCCCCCATCAGGCAGATGGCCTTGTTCTCGCGCAGGCGCGCGGCCAGTGCGGCGAACGGTGGCTGCTCACCGCCGGTCAGCGGGAACACCTCGAAGCCCAGGCTCTTCCGATAGGCGACGAACCGCTCGAACAGCGACTCCGGCCGCAGCCGTTCCGCGACGGTGGCCAAGGTGCCGTTGTGGTTGACCAACCAGACCCCGGCCGCATCCCAGTTCCCGGAGTGCGGCAGCGCCAAGACCACACCGCGGCCCTGCGCGAGTGCGGCATCCAGATTCTCCACACCCTCGAGGGGTGAACCGGTCAGTACTGAGTGATCCATCGTCGGGAGCCGGAATGCCTCACGCCAATAGCGGGCGTAGGAGCGCATACTCGCGCGAATGAGGTCGTCGGGCACCTCGGCCGGAGTCACGCGCAGCACGCGGGCGAGATTGCGCCGCAACTGGTTCGGTGCGCCACCGGCGCGGAATGCGCGATTCGCCTTGTCCGCGGCTCGGTTGCCACCCCAGTCGAATGCCCGCCGGGCCGTCGATTCGGGCAGGGTACGCACGACGCGCCAACCCGCCGCATAGGCCCAGTCCGTCAGTCGGGCGGTGATCCGAGATCCAAGGCCGCCGTGCGCATCCCGGCTCTCGCCGAGTCGATGATCGGGCTCGCCAACGGACCGCGAGGACTCCTCCGGCGAATCGAGCTGGGAACTCACGAGGGCAACTCCGTCGCATCCGCGGGATTCTGTGGTTGCGCGGGCGGGATCACATCCCGCGCGCCCGGCGAGTTCCGGACCGCCAGCACCCGCTGGAATACCGTGACGATGCTCAGCACCGCCAGTATCCACATCGCCACATGCACGGCCCAGGTCAGCCAGCCGATCCCCCAATAGCCGCCGATACCGGTGAGTCCGGCGCCGACCAATACGATGATCAGCCGATCCGGCCGCTCGATCAGCCCACCGTCCGCGGAGAGTCCACTCGCCTCGGCACGCGCCTTCGCATACGAAATCACCTGGGAGGTAACCAGAACCACCAGGGTCGCGAAGAACAGCGGCTTACTGTTCTCGTGATACACCGCCCACCAGGCCAGCCCGGCGAAAATCGCGCCGTCGGCGACCCGATCGCAGGTGGCATCCAGTACCGCTCCATATTTCGTGCCGCCGCCGCGCGCTCTGGCCATCGCGCCGTCGAGCATGTCGAACATGACGAACAGCCAGATCACCATGGTTCCCCAGAACAGATGTCCGGTCGGGAACAGGGTGACCGCGGCCGTAATCGAGGCGACGGTGCCGATCACCGTCACCGCATCCGGGGTGAGTCCGGTACGGACAAGCGCTCTGCCCAGCGGCGCAGTCGCTTTGGAGAACGTCTCGCGGCCGAAGAAGCTGAGCACCCTACTCGACTTCCTTCCACGCCGCCGAGAGCAGCGCCCGAGTTTCCCGCAGCAACTGCGGCATCACCTTCACCCCGCCGACGACGGTAATGAAATTGGCGTCCCCACCCCAGCGCGGCACGATGTGCTGATGCAGATGGTCGGCAAGTGAACCACCGGCCACCGCACCGAGATTCAGGCCGACATTGAATCCGTGCGGCCGCGATACCCGCTTCATCACCCGGATCGCCTGCTGGGTGAAGGCCATCAGCTCGGCGCTTTCCTCCAGCGTGAGGTCCTCGAGGTTGGCCACCTTGCGGTAGGGCACCACCATCATGTGCCCGGGGTTGTACGGATAGAGATTGAGCACGGCGTAGACGTGCTCGCCGCGCGCGATGACCAGACCGTCCTCATCCGACATCTTCGGGATATCGGTGAACGGATGGCCCGTCGCGTCTTTCGGACTGGCGGCCTCGGCGATATAGGACATCCGGTACGGAGTCCACAACCGCTGCAACCGATCCGGCTGACCGGCCCCGGTATCCACGATGCTCCCCTGCTCGTCCGAGTCCGCGTTCACCTCCGCGAACCCGGGCGCGGTCCACTCACTCATGCGCCGCCCTTCACCACAAAACCCTCGGCGGTCGGCGAAGCGTTCTCCCGGTTCGCGATCCATTCGACAATGGTGGCCACTGCCGCCTCGACCGGCACACCGTTGACCTGGGTACCGTCGCGGAAGCGGAAGCTGACCGCACCCGCGTTCACATCGCGCTCACCGGCGAGCAGCATGAACGGGATCTTCTGGGCGGTGTTGTTGAAGATCTTCTTCTGCATCCGGTCGTCGCTGCGGTCGACCTGGGCCCGGATGCCCGCGCCCCGCAGCTGTTCGATCACCGAATCCAGGTGCGGCGCAAAGGCTTCCGCGACCGGAATGCCGACAACCTGAACCGGCGAGAGCCAGGCGGGGAAGGCACCGGCGTAGTGCTCGGTGAGCACACCGAAGAAGCGTTCGATCGAACCGAACAGCGCGCGGTGGATCATGACCGGCCGCTGCTTGGTGCCGTCGGAGGCGGTGTATTCCAGGTTGAAGCGCTCGGGCAGGTTGAAGTCGAGCTGGATGGTCGACATCTGCCAGGTGCGGCCCAGCGCGTCCTTGGTCTGCACGGAGATCTTCGGGCCGTAGAACGCGGCGCCGCCCGGATCCGGCACCAGCTCGAGTCCGGAGGCCTCGGCCACCTCGGCGAGGGTTGCGGTGGCCTCGTCCCAGGTCTCCTCCGAGCCGACGAACTTCTTCGGGTCCTTGGTGGACAGCTCGAGGTAGAAGTCGTCGAGGCCGTAGTCGGCGAGCAGGCCGAGCACGAACTGCAGTGTGCTGGTCAGCTCGGCGTGCATCTGCTCCTTGGTGCAGTAGATGTGCGCGTCGTCCTGGGTCATGCCGCGCACCCGAGTCAGGCCGTGCACGACGCCGGACTTCTCGTAGCGGTAGACCGAGCCGAATTCGAACATCCGCAGCGGCAGCTCCCGGTACGACCGGCCGCGGGACCGGAAGATCAGGTTGTGCATCGGGCAGTTCATCGGCTTGACGTAGTAGTCCTGGCCGGGCTTGCGGACGGTGCCGTCCTCATTGAGTTCGGCGTCCAGGTGCATGGCCGGGAACATGCCGTCCCGGTACCAATCGAGGTGACCCGAGACCTCGAACAGGTGGCCCTTGGTGATGTGCGGGGTGTTGACGAACTCGTAGCCCGCGTCCACATGGCGGCGGCGCGAGTACTCTTCGAGCTCCTTGCGGATGATGCCCCCCTTGGGGTGGAACACCGGCAGCCCGGAGCCGAGTTCGTCGGGGAAGCTGAACAGGTCCAGTTCCAGGCCGAGCTTGCGGTGGTCGCGGCGCTCTGCCTCCTCGAGCAGGTGCAGATGCTCTTCGAGGGCCTCCTGCGACTCCCAGGCGGTGCCGTAGATGCGCTGCAGATCCTCGCGGTTCTGGTCACCGCGCCAGTAGGCCGCGGAGCTGCGGGTGAGCTTGAACGCGGGAATGAACTTGGTGGTCGGAATGTGCGGGCCGCGGCACAGATCGCCCCAGACCTTCACACCGGTGCGCGGATCCAGGTTGTCGTAGATGGTCAGCTCTTTGCCGCCGACCTCCATGACCTCCGGATCGTCGATGCCCGACTTATCGCTGATCAGCTCGAGTTTGAACGGCTCCTTGGCCAGTTCGACGCGCGCGTCCTCGACCTCGACCACGCGGCGTGAAAAGCGCTGCGCGCCTTTGACGATCTTCTTCATCCGGGATTCCAGCTTGGCCAGATCCTCGGGCGTGAACGGCTGGTCCACCTGGAAGTCGTAGTAGAAGCCGTCCTTGATGGGCGGGCCGATGCCGAGCTTGGCCTCCGGAAACTCCTGCTGTACGGCCTGGGCCAGCACATGCGCGGCCGAATGCCGGATCACGCTGCGGCCGTCCTCGGTATTCGCGGCGACTGCCTCGACCTCGACATCGGTCTCCGGGGTCCAGGACAAATCCTTCAGTCCCTCGGCATCGCGCACGACGACGATGGTGTCGGGCCCCTTGGTCGGCAGCCCCGCCTCGCGCACCGCGGCACCCGCCGTCGTCCCTGCGGGCACCCGGACGAGGGCGACAGGGCTGATAGGTGCTGAGGTGGTCACGGCGAGAGACTCCTTGGCGTTCCTGGCGGGCGGGTTCCCGCGCTGGTGCGGGCGGTTGCCCACGGCTCATCGTCGGAGGCGAATTTGCTCCGGCGCGACCATGCTATCGGCACCCGAGCGGCGCCGCGTCGATGGACCGGGCTCGCCGCGTCGCGAATGGGCCGGTCCGGATCCGCGAGACCCGAACGTGACATTCGCCGACCGGTTCGACGCGGCACTCCCGCCATCCGGACACGAACCGGAGGGGCAGCGCGATCAGCTCTCGGCGGCGAGCTCGGTGAGCAGCGCCGTGCGTTCGGCGGCGGGCCTTTTCGGGCAGCTGGTGCACATCTCGCAGCCGGGCACCTCGAAGACCAGACAGCAGGAGATTCGGCGCACAAAGCTGCGCCCGCCGATCTCGACGAACCGTGGCACCGGCAGCTTGCCCCCCACCTCACTGGCAAGCTGGGTCCCCGCGTCTGGATTCCCCGCATCGAGCGCGCGATTGCCGATCGCGTCGGCGGCAATCGCCCACAGCGACGGCACCCCCGCGCCGGATACCGCCGCGACGGGCCCGATCACCGCGGCCAGGGTCTCCCGCAGCGCATTCGCACACGTACGGTTCAGCGCGGCAGCGTCCGCTGCGCACTGCGGCCCGGCAACCACGGCCGGTGAGCCGTGCGGCACGTCCGTAGAATCCGGTTCAGCCGGCTCGGCCTCGAATTCAGCGGCGGGCAGGATGTGCACTCGCTCTATGCCGCCATCGGGACGGACTTCACAGTCCAACCGGTCCAATACCGGCCCCGGTGCGCCCGTCCCGGTCGCGTATGCGCGTGCGAGCTGTTCGACGAGGGCGGAAGCCACCATGCACCACCACAGCGTGCCCGAGACGCGCGGTTCGGTGGTGCCCCATGAGCGGCCCATTTCCGCGATCCGCGCGGACAGCCACTCCGGCTCGGTCAGATTCCGCCCGGGAACCGAATTCACCACGTCAGGGGACTGTGCAACCACTGCGATTCGACTCCGATCCAGCCGCCGACCAATACGAATGTTCCCAAGACCCATAGTGTCGCGATGACCAGCGCGCAGGTGGCGACGGCCGCGAACACCCGCATGGCCGGGCCCCGTGCGGAGTACCACGCCATACCCAGCCGATACTTGTCGCGCAGCCAGCCGAGTGCCCGGCGGGCCCAGGCGAATTCGGTGGCGAGAATGCCAAGTCCGGCGAATACGATCGCCCAGCCGGGGCCGGGATAGGGAATCGCCACGATTCCGATGACCAGCACCGCGATGCCGACCACCGCGACCCCGATCCGATAGGCGAGGTTCAGCGTAGGTCGCCCGGCCAGTCGGGCACGGAAGGCGCGCCATCCGGTGTGCTCGGTCGATCCGGATTCCAGCTCAATACTCATCGCCACCAGCGTACGAGCGGGCCGACGGAACCTCCGCCCGGTATGGCGCGCGACGCGGGCAGACCCGCTGGTCTCGACCGGCCCCGTAACGGATCCGATCGGCGACCCGACTGGACCCGCCCGAAAGATCGGGCGGGTCCGATGTCATCCACTCAGACGAGTTCCGGCGTGCTGCGCGCGCCGGTGTCGTCGATATGGGCGAGCCCGTCCACAGTGACCTCGATGACGCGCGCGCTGGTGATATCGAAGAAGAGCCCCGATACCGTCACACCGCGCTCGGCGATGGCCGCGCGCACCGCGGGATGGCGGTGCAGGGTTTCCAACTGCACGGCCACATTGACCATGCTCAGCTGGTCGACCTCGCCGAATCCGGCGGCCGCCGCCGAGCGCGCCACCGGATGTCCGAGCCGGAACCGCTCCAGACTCGGGTGGGCATGAGCGAGCCAGGGTCCGATTTCCGGACCGGTATCGGTCTCGGTGTGCAGTGCCTTCATCGCGCCGCAGGACGAATGCCCGCACACCACGATGGACCGCACATTCAACTCGTTGAGCGCGAAGACGAGCGCGGCCTGGACCGACGCGTCGCCGCTGACCGGCACCAGATTGCCCACATTGCGGACGGTGAACATGTCACCGGGCCCGCTATTGGTGATGACATTGGGCACCACCCGGGAGTCTGCGCACGTCAGGAAGAAGGTGTCGGGATCCTGGCGGTCCCGCAGTTCGTCCAGGTGCGGACGCACGACATGGGCGTGGCTGCGGTGGTAGGCGGCAACACCCGAGGCGACCCGGTCGGCATTCGCATCGTCGCCGCGCCACGGGCCGAAGATCTCGTCGAGCACCGCGCGCCCGAAGCCGCGGGCGGGCGGGCCCGCGGTCGCGTGCGCCATCCGCGCGCTGCCGATTTCGACGAAATCGACTGTGCCGCCGCCGCTTTCCTGCTGGCGGACCCAATCCTCGATGGCCTCGAAGGCGGCGTGGTCGAGGAAGTCGACGGTCATCTTGACGGTGACATCCACACCCGCAGGCACTTTCGCGAACTCCGTGGACAGTTTCGGCAGCGCCAGGAAGGTGCAGGAACCGTCGATGGTCAGCAGCCAGCGTTGCGAACCGGGAATCTGCTCGGCCGCCACGGCAACCCGCACCACGCGCCACAAAAGCAGCCCGAAGGCCAGTGCCAGACCGATGATCACGCCTTCCAGCAGATTCAGGAAGACCACAGCGACCACGGTAACCGCGTAGATGAACAGATCGCCGGTGCGCTTGGCCAACTTGATGTGGGCCAGCTTGACCAGCTGGATGCCGATGACGATCAGCAGACCGGCGAGCGCGGACTTCGGAATCTGCTGCACCAGCCCGGCCAGCGCGACCGAGAACAGCAGAATCCAGCAGCCGTGCAACACCGCCGAAGCGCGGCTGCTCGCACCGGCCTGCACATTGGTGGCGCTGCGCACGATCACGCCGGTGACCGGCAGACCGCCGAGCAGACCGGAGAGCACATTCGCCGAGCCCTGGCCGATCAGCTCCCGGTCGAAATTGGTGCGCTTCCCGGTGTGCATCTTGTCCACGGCCACCGCCGACAACAGGCTCTCAACGCTGGCGATGAGCGCGATGGTCAGGATCATCAACGCCACGGCGGACCAGTCACCACTGGGGAGCTGCGGCAATCCGATGGCGTCGAACAGCGAGCCGTTCAATACGATTCGCTCGGCCTCGAACGGCAACGCAAGCGACAACACCGTGCCGACCAAAACCGCGACCAGCGGGCCCGGCACGACCTGTAGCTTGGCAGGCATCCGGCGCCAGCCGAGCATGATCGCGATGACCACCACACCGATGATCGCGTCATCGCCGTGCAGCGACAACAGCTGCGACGGCAACTGGGTGACATTGGTCCAGGCAGAACTGTGCGATGACCCACCCAATAGTACGTGGATCTGTTGCAGCGCAATGGTTATGCCGATGCCGGCGAGCATCGCGTGCACCACGACCGGTGTGACGGCCAATGCGGCACGCGCAATCCGGCTGAGCCCGAACAGAATTTGCAGCACACCGGCCGCGACGACAATGAAAGTAGTTATCCGCCAACCGAATTGGTTGATGGATTCGGCGACAACGACGGTGAGGCCAGCCGCCGGTCCGCTGACCTGCAGCACCGAGCCACCCAGTAGGCCAGCGACGACGCCACCGATGACGGCGGCGATGAGTCCGGCGGCAACAGGTGCGCCGGAGGCGACCGCGATGCCGAGGGACAGCGGCAACGCGACCAGGAAGACCACGATCGAGGCGGGCAGATCGTGGCGCAGGATCGATGTCAGACGATCCGAGAGCGGTTCGGAATTGCGATGCCCCTTGCCCAGCTCGGTGGGCGGTATCGGCGGCGCGGCTACGGCACTATCAATAGCCATTGACTTCTCCTTCGCCGACTCGGCGCGAACGCCGAGGTCGGTTGACGATCAACATGTCCAGCAGGGCATAGACCGCGAACCGGCATCTCGCGGTGAAGCAGTTCCCGACACGGCAATGGGTCGAGATGTAAATCGAATCAAGGTTATTAGTAAAGACTTAGCAAAGCCTGAGAAATTGCCGGAGAGTGCCCGAATCCATACCGCCGGATCAGCATGATGTGAGTCATAATCGTGCCGAGTTCGCTTGCCGGGCAGGATCATTCGGCCCGGCTCGACGGCGCGCCCGGCGCTGGACGGGCTCCGCGGCAATACCGCGCACATCGGCCAACTCGTCCAGGGCAGCGACGCTCACCTCATCGTCGAATTCGGCGATACCGTCCATGGTCACCTCGATCACCCGGGCAGTTGCGAGATCGAAGAACAGTCCGGATACCGCGACACCGCGATCCTCGATCCCGCGCCGCACCGCGGGATGGGCGTGCAGGCGCTCCAGTTGCAGCGCCACATTCACCATGCCGAGCTGGTCGACCGGCCCGAATCCGGCGAATGCCGCGGCATCGGCGACCGGATGGCCGAGCCGGAACCGGTCCAGGCTGGGACGCGCGTAGGCGAGCCAATCGCCGAGTCCCGGCCCGGTACGGACCTCGCGATGCAGTGCGTCCATCGCCCCACAACCGGAGTGTCCGCAGACCACCACCGCCCGCACGTCCAGCTTCTCCAGCGCGTAGATCAGCGCGGCCTCCACCGAGACATCACTGCCTCCGACCGGGACCAGGTTGCCCACATTGCGGACGGTGAACAGATCCCCCGGCCCGCTATTGGTGATGACATTCGGCACGATGCGGGCATCGGCGCAGGTCAGGAAGAACGTGTCGGCGTCGGGTCGATTGCGCAACCCATGCAGATGCGGACGCATCAGATGGGCGTGACCGCGGTGATAGGCGGCGATACCCGCGGCAATCCGATCCGCCGAATTGCCCGTGCGCCGCCACGGCCCGATGACCTCGTCGAGAACCTGCCGCGAGCGCCCACGCTCCGGCGGCCCCGCCACGGCGGTCGCCATCCGCGCGCTGCCGATCTCGACGAAATCGACAGTGCCGCCGGCGGCTTCGCGTTGACCGGCCCAGTCGGTGATCAGCTCATAGGAGGCGTGGTCGAGGAAGTCGACGGTCATCTCGATGGTCACATCCACGCCGGAGGGGACCTTGGTGAGCTCCGCGGTCAGCTTGGGCAGCGCCAGGAAGGTGCAGGTGCCGTCGATGGTGACCACCCAGCGCCGCGCACTGGCCACCGGTTCGGCAGTGATCGTCACCCGCACCACCCGCCACAGCAGCAGGGCGAAGGCCAGTACCAGCCCGATCACCATGCCTTCCAGCAGGTTCAGGAATACGACGCCGAGCACCGTTGCCACATAAACGAACAGGTCGCCGGTGCGCCGGGCCAATCGGATATGGGCCAGTTTCACCAACTGCACGCCGATCAGAATGAGCAGCCCGGCCAGCGCCGCCTTGGGAATCTGCTGCACCAGCCCGGCCAGCGCGACCGCGAATAACAGGATCCACACGCCGTGCAGCACCGTCGCGGCCCTGCCCTGCGCGCCCGCGTGGGCATTGGTAATGCTGCGGACGATGACGGCCGCGATCGGCAGGCCGCCGAGCAGGCCCGACACCACATTCGCCGATCCCTGCCCGATCAGTTCGCGATCGAAATTGGTTCGATTGCCGGGTCGCGCTTTATCCACCGCCACCGCCGAGAGCAGGGTCTCCACACTGGCGATGAGCGCGATCGTCACCATGGTCATCGCGACGGCGAGCCAACTGCCGGACGGGATCTCGGGCAGACCGATGGAGTCGGCCAGCGATCCGCTCAGCACGATGCGCTCGACATGGGTCGGTAGCACCAGCGACAGAATCGTGGCGACCACCACCGCGACGAGCGGCCCCGGCACCAGCCGGATCGGGCGCGGGACGAACTTCCAGGCGATCAGGATGACGATCACCACCATGCCGACGAACAGATCACCGCGATGTACCGACATCAACTGGTGTGGCAGCTGGGTAAGGCTGGCGAACGACGAGCTGAGCGAATTGCCACCGAGCAGGATATGGACCTGTTGCAGCGCGATGATGACGCCGATACCGGCGAGCATTGCGTGAATCACCACCGGCGCGATGGCGAGCGCGCCGCGGGCAACGCGGCTGAGCCCGAACAGAATCTGTAGTAAGCCCGCGCCAACGGTGATGAAACAGGTAGCGGCCCAGCCGAATTGGTGCACGCTCTCGGCGACGACGACGGTCAGGCTAGCTGTCGGCCCGCTGACCTGCACTGCCGAACCACCTAGTAGTCCGGCGACGACACCGCCGACGACGGCGGCAATGAGGCCGGCGGCTACCGGGGCGCCGGAGGCGACTGCGATACCTAGCGAAAGTGGTAGTGCGACAAGGAAAACCACAACCGAGGCGGGGACATCATGACGGCCGACGGCGGCGAGACTTGCTGGAAGACTTGCGCGAAGCGGCGACGTCCGCGGTGCGGAATCGGTGTCGGTGGACATTATTCTCCTTCGCCGAAACGGCGTGGAGCCGATCGGTTCTTCGGTCGAACATGTACTGGCATCGAAAACGAGCGGCGGGCGGAGCTGGTGGAGCGAGAACGCTGAGTGCCTCATGCGCCCGCATAGAGCGACTTCGTCGAGCAATGACCCGGTGTCGTGAAGGCCAGGCGCAATAGTAAAGACTTCGCAAAGCGTATGGAAAGCTATATTGTGCTAGTGGGACGAACTGCTACCAAACTGTGACCCAAGTCACAGTTTACCAAGTAGTTCCCAGCCCCGAGGCCGGTCGCAGAGTCAGCCGATCACGGCGACGCAGTGAACGACAGCGCGAACGCCGGGCGACGCACCCACATCACCGAGTCAGCCCGCGCTCCAACAGCGCCCAAGCCTGTTGCGCCATTTGCCGTTTCGACCGCCCGTCGGTCTTCAGCAGAATCGCAGCCAGCATCGCCACGGCCATGAATACGTCCGCCGCAGTGACGTCCGCGCGCAATGAACCGCGCTGGGCCGGATCCTCCAGTTTGCCCGCGACGAGACTCATCAGACGCGCGGCCACCTCGCCAACGCGCGGATCGTCGGTTCCGGAGGGATTGATGATCGCCACGAATGCGGCCGAGTTGGTGATCTGCTCGACAATGACCGCCAGGACATCGTCGACGGTGGTCGACGGATCCGCCGCGAGCTCTTCGACCTCGGCGATATTCTCCTCGAATACCGCGAGTGCCAGGCTCTCCCTGGTCGGAAAATGCCGATACAGCACACCCTGGCCGACCCCGGCGGTGCGCGCGATGGAACTCAGCGTGGCATCGAAACCGTTCTCCGCGAATACTTCCCGCGCCGCCCGAATGAGAGCTGCCCGATTGCCGGCCGCAGCCTTCGGCCCCCTGTTCGCGCGACCCGAGGCTGTCATCGTTGCAACGTTATCGCACCGAACGGCGCCGCTCCCGCGACGGCGGGCAATGCCGACGCATAGCTCGCAGACACGGCGAGCAGGTATGACCCGCCCCTCGACAGCGGCCGGTCGGCGGGCTGAGCCGCGACACTCGGCGACCGCCGCAGTTGAACAGGAGGCACCGAGCGCAACTCCCGGATGCGATCAGTCGTAGGTGACGACGACCTTCTCTGCCGCCCCCGGGGTCAGGGTCAGCTCGAATGCCTTGTGCACGTCGGCGAACGGCACTCGGTGGCTGATCAAGCGCGCGAAAAGTTCCGTATGCTCGGCGATTACGGGGGTGACTTCGAAGATCTCGGTCGGATATCCCTGGGAGGCAAAGATGGTCATCTCGTTGCGCAGCATCGCGCCGATATCGAATCCCCCGGGAGTTGGCGATCGGCGATCGGGTCTCAGACCCGAGAAGCGACCTTCGGCTCGTCGACGATCCGGTCCGCGACCGCCGCACGCCGGACCGGAATGGTCAGTGCGACCGCCGCGCCGAGCAGGGCCACGCCGCAGCCGATCAGCAGGCCGACGCGGAAACCGTTCTCGGTCGGAATGGCGTGGGTGCCCATAGTGATGGTCATTTGCGCCAGCACCGCACCGATCACCGCCGCCGCCACCGAGGTACCGACCGAGCGCATGAGCGTATTGAAGCTATTGGCCGCAGCGGTCTCCGAGACCGGCACCGCGCCCATGATCAGGGCGGGCATTGCGCCATAGGCGAATCCGACGCCGGTGCTGATCACCAGGGTCACCACCAGCAGACCCCACGCAGAGCCCATGAGCGCCATCGAAATTCCGTAGCCGAGCGCGATGATGAGGCCACCCGTGACCAAGGTGACCTTGGGGCCGCGCGCCGCCGACAACTTCGCACCGAGGGGCGAGATCACCATCATCGTCAGACCGGACGGCGCCATCCACAGACCCATCGCCATCATCGACTGGCCGAGACCGTAGCCGGTGGCCGCGGGCAGCTGCAGCAACTGGGGCACGAGCAATGCCTGCGCGTACATGGCCATCGCGATGACGACCGATGCGGCATTGGTCAGCAGCACCTGCGGACGTGCCGTCACGCGCAGATCGACGAGCGGATCCGAGCTGCGCAACTCCCACCAGCCCCAGATCGCGAGCACCACAACCGCGGCAGCGAAGAGTCCGAGGATGCTGCCGCTGGTCCAGCCCCACGCCGCGCCCTTCGATACCGCGAGCAGGAGGCAGACCAGTCCGGTGCCGAGCCCGATCGCGCCCAGTACGTCGAAGCGTCCCGCAGCGGCGGCGGGCGAAGTGTCCGGAATCAGCACGAAGATCAAGGTGCCGACGACCGCGGCCAGCACGGCCGTGCCCCAGAACAACACATGCCAATTGCTGTACTGGATAACGGCGGCCGACACCGGCAGACCGAGAGCCGCCCCGATCCCCAGCGATGAACTGATCAAGGCAATGGCCGAACCGAGCCGCTCCGGCGGCAGTAGGTCTCTCAGCGCGCTGATACCGAGCGGCACGATACCGACGCCCATGCCCTGCAGGCCGCGGCCGATGATTATCGGCGCGAGCGAGGTCGCGGTCGCGCACACCGCCGAACCGATGACCAGCGGCACCGTCGAGGCCAGCAGGATGCGGCGCTTGCCGTACATATCGCCGAGCCGCCCGGCTACCGGTGTGGTCACTGCGCCGACGAGCAGGGTCACGGTGACCACCCAGGTGGCATTGGACGCCGTGGTGTTCAGCAGCTGCGGCAGCTGTCCGAGCAGTGGTACCACCAGCGTCTGCGTCAGTGACGCGACGATACCGGCGGTCGCCAACACCGCCAGGATGCCGCCCGGGCGGGCGGAGTCGAGCTTGTCCACGCGAATCTCCCTCGATCTCGAATCGATTTGCACCATACAATCAATATGTATGATGCATGCCAATTGCATAATACAAAGAGTATGTGTGATGCACATCTTCGGCGCAATTCCGGCCCGCACCTCCCGCAGCGCGGCGGATCAACGGAAGGACGGCATGGATAAGCCCGTACACCTGGTCGAATTCGAAACCATGCTGCTGAGCAGGTATCAGCTGAGCTCACGCCGCCGCGCGCACGGAATGCTCGAACGCAGCGCCTACGTGCTGCTGAGTCGGCTGGCGATCGACGGCCCGCGGTCCATCAGGCAGCTCAGCGACGCCCTGCACCTGGACGCGTCCACCCTCAGCCGCCAGATCGCCGCACTGCTGCGCGACCGACTGGTCGAACGCATTCCCGACCCCGATGGCGGTATGGCGCGCAAGTTCCGCACCACTGCGGAGGGCGAGCATCGACTCGAGGCCGAACGCGCTGCCATCATCAGCGGCCTCGAACGCGTCATGCGCGACTGGACACCCCACGACGTGACCGCATTCGCCGACTACCTCCGGCGCTTCAACAGCAGCATCGAGCAGATCGATGGCCGCCCCTGGCCGCGACCGATTGCCAGCGGCCGGCTTCGTTATCGATGACGAGACGATCAAGCCGATGGGAGCGGGGCTCGACCGAAGCGCACCGTCCGACTCGGGCGCAATGCCGAGGTTCGGGCGACCGATCAGCTGATCAAGGAAATATGGGGAGCAATGATCGAAACCTGTGGGTGAGCCTCGGTGTGGCGGTGTGAAAGCGGGCGCACCATCCCGAGGATGATCTTCACGGGATCAACGTCGGGTCTTGCTCCCTAGGAAATGAGTAGGAGCGCAGAAGTGATGAGCATGACGGCGGCGGTGAGGCCGTGGACCCCATAGGCGATTGACTTGGGGCCGCCGTGGCCGAGCACGATGGCCGCGTCGCCGAGCGGAATGATGGTGGCGGCCAGCATCATCCAGCCAAGCGGGTGCGCGGCACCTGCGGCCATCAGAGTCAAGACGATCAACCCCGACGCGATGTCGCGAACGCCCTTGACGCTCAAGTAGGCGCCGGCGGCTTTTTGGCTGAGATCTGGTTGCACGCCGTAGCCGGCGGCCGCGACGCGCGGCGCGACGATAAAGCGTGCGCCGATGAATATGATGCCCGCACCGATGAGTCCGGCGAGCGTGTATGCGATGGCGGTGGTCATGTCGAGCACCCCTGGGGTGTTATCAGTGAATCGGCGAGAAGGATGTCGGGTCGAGCAGTACCGCTTGAACGTCGATGATCTCGTTGGGATCGAAGCCCGCCATATCGGCGGCGAATTGGGGGCTGGCCATGATATGCCGGGTGAGTTGTTCGGGCTCGGCGCCGGGCGGGTAACGGATCAGCGCGACGACTCGATTCGCGCCGTCGCTTCGCTCGGTCCATACACCATGGGTGGTGACCCCGAATGTCTGGAAGGTTGTCAGGTGGCGGGCCCAGTGAACCGTCGCGTATTGCTGGAGAGCTTCGGGCGATCGCAGGGTGTAGATCCTGAGCTGAAACATAATGCTGTGCTCCTTCGGTTGATATCGGCTGGTGTGGGCGTGTCAGATCATCAGCGCCACACATAGGGCGGCCAGTGCTAGAGCCTGTAGCATCGCGCGGGCGCCGATGATCGAATCCCACTTTGCTTGCAGCGCACGCCCGTTCGGTAGCGGCTGGTTGGCGTCGGCGGCCGCTGTCAGCTGTCGGTTGATCGGTGCACTTACCTGTGTGTAGAGCACAAGCCAGACCAACAGCAGGACCAGCGCGGCGCCCACCGCGATCGCTCGAGTCCAGTGTGCGGTGACACCGGCCGACACCCCGCTTACCGCGGCGGCGAAAAACCCGAGCACCCAGGGCACCGGCATGCGCCGGTCGCCGTAGCGATGCACGCTTCCCGTCACCGCGACCAGGGCATTGTCGTCGACCAAAGCCAAGGCCGGTCGCAGCACGACCGCGCAAAACACGTCGGTGCCGTAGACCACCGCGGTACCCAGCACCGCGATCAGGGCGGCGGAACGAGTGATGAGGTCCAAGACCATGTCGAAACTCCTCTCAGCTGCCAATTGCTAGCAACGCTAACCCCTCGTGTCAGCACAGTCAATAGCAATGCTAGATCTTCTAGCCTTGATATAAACGGCGTGGCCATGGAGGATCGCCGTGAGCGTGAGCGGGCGGCGCCCGCGCCGTCGCCGAATCCAAGGGTCGTCACATCGGCCGACCCACCTCCTGGCCCGACGACAAGATCGCCTACGCACGGCTGCTCCGTGAATAGGAAACAGCCTCGGCGAAATCACGAGCAAGACCAGCATCCCGAAGACATCACTGCACCGCTACCTGACGCTGGCAACCGAACAAGAACAGTGATCGCGGGCCGTTACCTGGCCGAACAGGGCTTCATGTACCTGGTGACACGGTCGTGGCACCCCGACTTGCCGCTGCGCCGTATTGCCGTCAGATATCCGATGTCGCTGGCGGCGGGACGCCGCGCCCGCGTCCTCGACGGGCTACTCGGCAGCACCAGGGAGCTGACCCGCGAGGCCGAGACCCGGATCCGCATACAGGGCTCGACGCCCAGATCGGCGAAGTTGTCCCGCTGAGTGGACACAACCACTGAAGTGACCATGAATTCCTGGTACTACGGCAATGACCGCACGCATCACCACCCGCCGATCAAGGCCAGCTGATCATGAAACTCTTCCGCACCGCGATCGGATACCTGCGCAGCGATGTATCCGGCACCCGCCAGGCCTGGGATGAGATCCAGATCCGCAGCCTGGCGGGACGCCTCGGCTACACCCTCGCCAAGACCGTGACCTGCAATGGCAGCATGGACGACCCGATGGCCCGGCTCATCACGACGGTCCGCACAACGGCCGCCGATGCGGTCATCACACCCGATGTCACCCACCTCGGCGGAACCGTCCCCGCAGCACTCGACCGAGCCGCCGCCGTGATCACGATTGCCCCGGACCCCGCATAAACCATCCGATAGCACCGAGCCGACATCCCCTGTACCGCGTTCGCGCCCGCATCGCGAAAGTGCGCGCCCGCCACCGAGATCGCGTTGAACCGCGACACCTCCGCGGCGCAGAACTCGATAATGTCGGCGATCAGCCGCAGCGAGGGTTCCGGCAGCAGACCTCCTCGCTCACTTCCAGATCATCGGTGTCGTGGCTATCGGCCGACCGACACTGCTGTCCCTCGGCCGGGCCGGAGCATGCCGGAATCGCCTTCAGCTCCCTATGGCCGCAGACCTACATCGCGACCTCGACGGTCACCGGTCTCCAGGACGACGCGAACCAGCCGGCCGCCGCACGTGGCCTGGAGATCATGGCCGACGCCGCCGTCGAAATCGTTCCCGCCCCGCAGATCAGCTCCCCGGCAACTATTTCATCGACGCGAACATGCGGCGCCGGAGTTGACGACCTGTCCCACTACGGCGATGGCGACCACCCCTCCCGGACCTCTTCCGCAACTGAGCGAAAGTCATTGCTGGACATGACCATTGATGCCAGCGGGGGGAACGCCACGGAGGTGGACTTCAGGTCCGGCGGAAGGACGGGGTATGCAGGTGAACCCGGCTGTGGCCGGGTAGGGCGAGCCTCCCCCCGTCGATCAACGCTCGGAGGGTGCGGATCGAGGCCATGCGCGGCCCTCCAGTCGCTCGATATCAGCGTTGAAGCGGCGCAGATAGGCCGCGAATCCGGCGACTTCCTCGGGGGTCCAGTCGGCGAGCACCTCACCGAGGCCCTCGATATTGGCGGTGCGTTCCAGTTCGAGTCGGTGCTGCCCCTCGTCGGTAATGCGGAATTTTCGGGCCATGCCGCCCTCGGGGTCCGGGATGCGTTCGACGAGTCCGTCACTGAGCATGGCGTTCGTCTGGCGGTGCACGGTGGACGAGTCGAGGCCAAAGGCGTCGCTGAGTTGGCCGACCGACATCGGGCCCTCGACCGCGATACGGCTCAGCAGCACATAGGAGCTGTAGCGGTCGATATGGGCACCCTCGCGCCTGCGGGAGGTGCTCGGGTTCATCCGCCGTCCGAGCAGCATGGTCTCCAGCTCGATTTCATCGATTGGCTTATCCATCCCGACCCTTCCCGCCGATGCGCAGCAGCCCGCGACCGGACCCGTGGTGCAGATATAGCACAGCGGCGATCCCCCCTCTTGACGCCCACCGCGGTTTCCCGCAGATTACGAAACCTACCGGACACTATTGTCCGGTAGGCGGATTCGCACTCCCGTGACATCCGATGTCCGCTGCCACCCGCAGTTCCCGCGGGGAACGACTACCGACGAAGGTTTGGAATGGCATCAATCGCGCCGATCACTGTTGACCGGGGCTGCCACGGCCTTTACCGGCGATCGCCCGCGGGACCGTGCACCGCCGAAGGGTCGCACCAGCAGAGCGTCAGCTGAATCGGATGATCGAAAGTGTCCCGACGACAACGCAGTACAACGCGAACGGCAGCAGTCTGTGCGTTCGGAAGTACCGCTCCAGGAACCGCACCGCCAGCCACGACGACACTCCGGATGCGATGGCACCGACGAGCACTGGTCCCCGGATGCCAATGGTCTGCGGCCCGAACAGTTCCGGCATTTCCAGCAACCCCGCGCCCAGGATCGCCGGAGTGGCCAGCAAGAAGGCGAATTTCGCCGCGTGCTCATGTTCGAGACCACGCCACAAACCGCCGACCATCGTCAGACCCGCGCGGCTGAATCCGGCCAGCAGCGCGCCGACCTGGGCGAAGCCGATACCGACGGCATCACCGAAACCGAGTGCGGCCAGTGGTCGATCGGATTGGCGGCGCGTTTCCGCTTCGGCGGTGAGCACGCCGCCGTGCTGGCTCCGTAGGGCGAACCGACGCCCGTATTCCGCGAGTGTCGGTTCGTTGCGGCGGCGCAACCCCTCGCCGACGAACAGCACGACGCCGTTCAGCGTCAGAAAGATGCTCGCGTAGATCGGCGCAGCGAACAGCGCGTGCAGCGGATGGTCCAGCAACGGCCCGAGCACACCGACCGGGACGGTGGCGATCACGATCAGCCACGCCAGCCGCTGCGGAATGGTGTCGAGCCGCCTGGTCCGCAAAGTCGTGATGAAACCCGCGACAATGGCACACCAATCACGCCGGTAATAGCCGAGCAGCGCCACCGCCGTCGCCACATGCAGTGCGACGACGAATGCCAGATACGGTGTGTGCGTGGCGGACTCGCCGCCTTGGCTGGCCAACTGCATCCAATCACCGCCGAGCCACGCGACGAGCAGCACCGTGTGCCCGAGGCTCGAGATGGGAAACAGTTCGGTGATCCCCTGCACCGCACCGATAACCGTCGCTTGAAAGTAGGTGAGCATCGTCACGAGTGTCGCACGTCGGACATCAGCAACCCCGCAACGGCCCCTGCCCGAACCCCCCTCTGCCCGAGTACCTTTCGTCTCATGAGGCAAGTCCGCAGCGGGTAGCGCAGCACCGTTGACATCGCTCGGGCGGAGCGAAAAATCCTCTCCCGCAGCCATGCTTCCAGCCGGATTGCGGTTGCGTTGCGATCCACGAATGTATGTGGGCCTGATGACCGATAGCGTGCACGGTCCGTCGACCAGCACCCGCGCGCCGATCCGGCTATGGCGGCCACGAAGCGCCCCCTGACCGAGCGACTGTCAGCGAAAACCCGGACAGCGAGATCGCCTCCAGGGCGGCATCAGCCGACGTCTCAGCCCGGCACGTCCTGGGATCTATTGCGTTGCGGCAGTAATGGTTCCGCCTTGCGATGCCGGAAGCAACCCGCCCATACGCCGAGGCCGTAGGCGAGATCCGCGGCAATGCGCGGACACGGGTTCCGGCCGCGGGTGAGGTCCACGACCGCCGCCGAGAGCACGGCCCCCGCCAGCACCACGCGGCCACGACGGCTCAGCAATGCCAACGGCCACCACACCCGACGCAACGCATCGGCGGCCTGACGGATGAGCGCGAATTGTCCGGCAGCCGCGACAGTTGATGCCGCCCGCACTGGTATGCCGTGCCCGTGCAGGCGGTGCGCCGACCGTCCGGCGTCCAGGATGCCCGACGCCACGGCCACCGCGGGATGGCCGGTGAGCACCAACGCGCATTGTGCGGCAAACACTTTCGGCAGGTGGGCGCAACCCAGCCGCCCCGGATGCCGGGCCGCGAGCGGCGCCGCCGAGGTGCCGTAGTCGTATTGCTGGCGCAGCCATGCGCGCACGGTGGCGCGCGGTGCATGGCGGACAATCGAAAAGGGCTGATAACGCACGGTTTTTCCGGTGGCAAGCAGTCGCCACACCAGGTCGACATCCTCGCCGAAGCGCAAGTCTTCGTCGAATCCGCCGATGGCCTCCAGATCCGAGCGGCGAACCACCAGCGCGGCGGTGGGCACATAGCGGACCCGGCCGTCGTGGCGCACCGTAGCCGGATCCGGTCCCATATCCAGGCTCGAACGGTCCATCTCGTATCGCCCGAGCGGTCCATCGGGCAATGATCGGATCCGGGGCGCGACGGCGGCCACCGACGGGTCGTCGAAGAGCGGGAGCACTTTGTCCAACCACCCTCGATCAGGGATGGTGTCCGAGTCGAGAAAGGCGATCAACGGGGTACGGGCAAGCCGCCGACCCGCATTACGCGCTGCCGCCGGTCCACGCGAATCACTGTGGCGAACAGCCACTTCCGGCAGTGGTACCGACGATCCGTCATCGACGACGACGCGATGCGGCAGATCCGCAGTCGCGGCGAACAACCGCTCGAGGCCGACCGGATTGTTCTTCACCGGCACGACCAAGGTCACATCATCGTGGGTAAGCGCTCCCCCATCCGGTACCGGGTGCATGATTCCGGCGTCCAGCATCCGGCGGGCCAGCGCCTGCTCGTGCGGCCGTGCACCGACCGGCTCACCTGCCGACCACGCATCGACACACTCGACCCCCACCGGACCGAGGCGAAGCAGCCGCAGCGGTGCACCGCCCACTAGGATCCGCCCGCCTTGAAACCGGCGCACCCGGGTATCCAAGCGCAGCCGGACCGTCACGACATCGAACTCGATCAGTGCAGGCCCGCCACGGGACTGGTATCGCAGGCACGGTCCGGGATGCGGCCGACGGACGGCAGCCCAAGTGTCACCGATCGCCTGCCGGTGCGGGAATGATCCTTATCCGGGTGCGGCGGTGCGCCCGCCGCGGCGAGCGCCAATTCGGCATTGCCGCGCACACATTCGGGGTCCGGGCCGTCCAGCGGCAGTCCGGTGAAGAACTTCGCGGCCATGCAGCCGCCCTTGCACGCGTCGTACGCCGAGCACGATACGCACGCGCCGCCCGTCTGTGGCTTGCGCAGCTCGGTGAACAGTTCCGAAGTGCGCCACACGGTTTCGAAGCCACCCGGCTCGCGGACATTGCCCGCGAGGAATTCGTCGTGGATGGCGAACGGACAGGCGTAGACATCACCGACGGGATCGATCAGACAGACCACCCGTCCCGCACCGCACAGATTCAAACCGGGCAGCGGTGTCGAGCCGAGGGCGTTGAGATGGAAGAACGAGTCGCCGGTCAGCACCTTTTCACCATTGGCGACCAGCCAGTCGTAGATCCGCAGTTGCTGGTCCGTGGTGGGGTGCAGGTCGTTCCAGACATCCGCGCCCCGGCCGGACGGTCGCAACCGGGTAATGCGCAGCTGGGCGCCGAATTCATCTGCGATGGACTTGAATTCGTCGAGTTGGGCCACATTGTGGCGGGTCATGACCACCGAGATCTTGAAGTTCTCGAAGCCCGCATCGGCGAGATTTCGCATGGCACGGTGGGCCATGGCGAATGAGCCGGGACCCCGGACCGCGTCATTGACCTCGGCGGTGGCGCCGTCGATGGAGATCTGGACGTCCACGTAATCGGTGGCCGCTAGCCGTCGCGCACGCTCGGGGGTGATCCGAACTCCATTGGTGGAGAATTTGACTCCGACCTGGTGGTCGATCGCGTAGTCGAGCAGTTCCCAGAAGTCCGGCCGAATGGTCGGCTCACCGCCGCCGATATTGACGTAGAACACCTGCATACGCTGCAGTTCATCGATTACCGACCGGCATTCGGCGGTGCTGAGCTCGCGTGGATCACGTCGCCCCGACGAGGACAGGCAGTGCTCACACGCCAGATTGCAGGCGTAGGTCAGCTCCCAGGTCAGACAGATCGGCGCGTCCAGGCCGTGTTCGAAATGCTCTACCAGTTTCATGATCGTTCCTGTCCGCATTCGACCGTCCGGGGCCGGATGGTGCCCGCCTCGGACAATCCGGCAAGCGCACGCAGATAGCGGTCGTGTTCCGCGGCCGGGACCCCGGCCGTCGCGAGCGCGGCAGTCACGTCGGGCTGATGTGCCAGCTCCCGCACGACCGATACCAGCAAGGGGGACTTCAGAAAGGAGAGTCGGCGCGTCCCGAAGTCGTACAGCAGGGCACCGAACCGTTCGGGCCGCAACGACACCGACGCCGCCAGTGCGTACGGGCGGGCCGGGTCGAAGGGCCTGGTCTCAGTAGACACCGCACATGCCATCGATCGACACATCCTCCACCAGCAGGTCCGCTTCGACGGCGGTGTCGTCGTCGGTGCGGGTAGCGGTCGGCTCGGTCTCCACTCGGCGCATGACATGCTCCTCGATATCGAAGGTCGGATCTGTGATCAGGAGCATAATGTCACCGAGTGTCGAAATGGAAGGGCAATGACCGTTCAGCGGGCGGCCGCGCAGCGCAACCGGCGCGGAAGACGCCCCTCGACCAGTGCGATCGAACTGGAACATGCCGCATTCGAACTCTTCGAGCGCAATGGATTCGACGCGACCACGGTCGAGGACATCGCCGCCGCGGTCGGCATCACCAAACGCACGTTCTTCCGCTACTTCGATTCCAAGAACGATGTCGTCTGGGGTGACTTCAGCGAACAGTTGCGGGTGATGCGCGAGCGGTTCGCCCGCTGTCCCGCCGACCAGCCGATCATGGACGCGGTTCGCACCGTGGTAGTGGATTTCAATCGCTTCGACGCCGCGGCACTGCCCCGGCACCGCCAGCGCATGCGCCTGATCCTCACGGTTCCGGCGCTGCAGGCACATTCGACACTGCGGTACCGCGAATGGCGCGACGTCGTCGCCGAATTCGCCGCCACCCGGCTCGGGGTATCGCCTCGGGACCTCATTCCGCAGGCCCTCGGCTATTCGGCACTCGGCGTCGCCATCGCCGCCTACGACACTTGGCTCGCCATCCCCGGCACCGATCTCCCCGCCACGCTCGATCGCGCATTGCGCGGCCTCGCCAGCGGATTTGCGCACGCCGAATAAGATTCGACAACATGCCCAGCCCGCGCACAGAGCTGATCCATGGATCGACCTAATCCGCATTTTTGGCGAAAGCGCGCTGCCAGATCGCATGGTCGGTCCGCGGCCCGCCCGGGGTGTCCGCGCCGTACCGGGCGATCTCGGCCGGGAGATCGAGTGGCCGAGTCGGCGCGGTCATCTCCGCCAGCGCCGGCCCGACCGCCGCATCCGGCACCAGCCAGCACACCTCGAATTCGATGCCGTCGGGATCCGACCCGTACACCGCCTTCGTGCACCCGTGATCGGAGGCTCCGGTCAGCGCCGCGACGTCGCGCAGCCCATCCCTGACTCGCCCCAGTTCGCGCAGCGTATCCACCTCCCAGGCCAGGTGGTAGAGCCCGACCCGGCCGGTGCGGTGCGCGCCGACCGGATCCGACGACTGGAACAGGCCCAGGTCATGGTCATTGGCCGAACCCGCGGCCCGGAGGAACACACCGCCGGGGAATTCGCCGATCCGCCGGAACCCGAGCACCGCACCGTAGAAGGCGGCCGAGCGCTCCACCTCGGAGACGTACAGGACGGCATGGTTCAGTCGCTGAATAGGCATGGGGGCGGCTCCTTTTCGACATGGTCGTTGCTATGAGCCGACCATGAACGCGCACCCACCACAAGAGACCCGCCCACTGGGCGGTCGATATCCCGATTCCGGAGTTCGCCGGGCATAAACTGGGAAGCCAGCGCGGTAGCACCGCGGACCAACGACACCGAGCAGCACATGGCCGACCGCGATCCCATGGCAACACAGACCAACCGGCCGCCGGATATCGGCAAGGAACTGGCAGGCACGGGTCTCGACGATCCGCAGCTGGTCGGCCGTGGCGGATTCGGTGTGGTCTATCGCTGTCGGCAACAGGCATTACACCGCGACGTCGCGGTCAAAATCCTCACCTCCGGTGAGTTCGAGTCGGAGAGTTCCGAACGATTCTTGCGCGAGCAGCAGGCGATGGGCGCGCTGTCCGGGCATCCCAATATCGTGCACATCCTCGAGGTCGGCACCACCCGCAGCGGACGTCCCTATCTAGTGATGTCGTATCACGCCCGTGGTTCGCTGGAGGACCGTATCCGGACTGCAGGGCCCTTACCGCTGGCGGAGGCATTGCGAATCGCGATCAAACTGGCGGGCGCCCTCGAGACGGCACATCGGGCCGGGATACTGCATCGCGATATCAAGCCGGGCAATGTCCTGCTGACCGACTACGACGAACCCCAGCTCACCGATTTCGGCATTGCCCGCGTCACGGGCGGCTTCGAAACCACGACCGGCGTGGTCACCGGCTCCCCTGCATTCACCGCGCCGGAGGTCCTGCAATCGGGCGACTCGTCGGTGGCTTCGGACGTCTACGGACTCGGCGCGACCCTGTTCTGCATGATCACCGGCCACGCCGCCTACGAACGCCGCGCGGGCGAGCAGGTGGTCGCGCAATTTCTGCGCATCGCCGCCGAACCGCTGCCGAATCTGCGCCCCGAGGGCATCCCCGACGACGTCTGCGTCGCCATCGAGGCCAGCATGTCGCACAACCTGGCGGACCGCCCGCAGTCCGCCGCGGAATTCGGTGAGTCACTGCGCGCGATCCAGCGCGCCAACGGCGTGCCCGTTCAGGACATGACGCTGCCGAGTGTCAGCCCCATCGACACCGCTGCCACCGGCACCCCGTCGGGCGCCACCGCCGCGGTGTCGATCGCACCCGGCCGGACATCGTCCGCGCGGCCGGCACCGGCCACTCCGGAAACCAAATTCCGCCCGACCATGTCCGGGC
Organism: Nocardia sp. NPDC004604; assembly: GCF_040609795.1. Classification (NCBI taxonomy): domain Bacteria; kingdom Bacillati; phylum Actinomycetota; class Actinomycetes; order Mycobacteriales; family Nocardiaceae; genus Nocardia; species Nocardia sp. NPDC004604. The sequence goes on along the minus strand of NZ_JBEXLC010000001.1, from coordinate 108,664 downwards.
GCCGAATGGTCCAGCGAGACAGGCTGATCGACGCGATGCGAGCCGACCATCGGCGGCGCCTGATCGTCATCCACGCGCCCGCGGGATTCGGCAAGAGCACCTTGGCCGCGCAGTGGGCCAAATACCTCCATGAGGACCAGCAGGTGGCAGTCGCCTGGTTGAACGCCGCCGACGACGACAACAATGTCGTATGGTTCCTCGCCCACCTGATCGAGGCGATCCACCGGGTGCGGCCGGAACTGGCACCCACACTGGGCCGAGTACTCGAGGAGGAGGGCGAGCAGTCCACCCGCTATGTGCTCACCACACTGATCAACGATATCCACGAACAGCGCCAACGAGTGGCCGTGGTGATCGACGACTGGGATCGGGTCACCGATCCCGACGCCGTGGCGGCCCTGCGGTTCCTGCTGGAAAACGGCTGCCATCACCTGCAGATCATCGTCACCAGCAGGTCATTGGCGGGAATACCGGTCGCCACCATGCGAGTTCGCCATGAACTCATCGAAATAGATTCCACCGCAATGCGTTTCGATGAGTCCGAGGTAAGCTCGCTACTGGTCGAGGTCGGCGGCTTCGCCTTGGACGACGACGAGGTCGCCGCGCTGCGTACCGGCACCGAAGGCTGGATCGCGGCACTGCAACTCGCATCACTATCGCTGCGCGAACACCACGATCCGACCACGCTCATCGACCATCTATCGGGACGACACCAAGCCATTGCCGAATATCTGGCGGAGAACGTACTCGACACCGTGGATCCCGAATTGTTCGATGCCCTGCTGGCAACCGCACTGCCCGAACGGATCTCCGGTGGCCTCGCCGCGGCGCTGACCGGACAGCAGCACGGGCAGGCACTGCTGGAAGATATCGAACGGCGAAATCTGTTCCTGCACCGTATCGACGAGGGCGGCGAATGGTTCCACTACGACCAGCTGTTCGTCGAATTCCTGCGCCAACGACTCGCACGTGACCGCCCCGAACGGATAGCCGACCTGCACCGTACCGCTGCCGCCTGGTTCGCCGAGCACGGCATGCTCAGTGAGGCAGTCGATCACGCGCTGGCTTGCGGCGATGACGATTACGCGGTGGACCTCCTCGAAACCCGAGCCATGGACCTCGTCGAACATGCCCAGCTGGCGACATTGCAAGGGCTGGTCGCCAAACTTCCGCCGCGGCTCACTGCGACCCGGGCTCGACTTCAGGTCGCCCTCGCCTGGACCTACGCGATACTGCGCCGTCCCACCGAACTGCATACCGCGCTGCGCCTGGCCCAGACGGCACTGGACGCGGCACCCGATCCGACGCTCACCGCCGAAGCGGCCCTGATCGGCTGTTCCGAACGCGCACTGGCCGATCAGGTCGAGGGTATCGACGCCGTGGTGACCGACTGTCTGAAACGTACCGACACACTGTCACCGTGGACGCTGTGTGCGGCGGCGGCTTTCGCGGCGTTTCTGGCGACCGATCACTTCGATTTCGACCGAGCGCGGGCGTGGCACCACTGGGCCGCGCCCTACCACCAGCAGGCCGGCGGGACATTCAGCCTGGTCTACAGCCACTGCCTGATCGGCCTCGCCGAGCGCGAACTACTCGATATCGCCGCCGCGGAGCACAGCTTCCGCACCGCCCTCCGAATTGCCGTCGATGCCTCCGGCACCCGGTCCTACGCGGCGCGACTGGCAAGTTCGCTGCTCGGTGAGCTGCTCTACGAACGCGATGAGCTCGACGCCGCCGAGCAGTTGCTCGATCAGGCCGTCGAACTCGGAATCGGCGGCGGCCCAGTGGACTTCATGGTGGCGAGCTACGCGACCGGCGCCCGCATCAAGGCGGTGCGCGGCGATCTCGAAGGCGCGGCGCAGCGGCTGACGGACGGCGCGAGAACCGCGAAGGCGTTGTCCCTGCCGCGACTGGCCGCGCGCATCACCAATGAACAGGTCCGACTCGGCCTGACGACCGCGTCGACGGCCGCCATGGTTCAGCCGAACAGCGATAGCGCCATCGCGATCATCACCGCCGAACTGGGCGAGAACTCCGCGATCCGGACACTGCTGCGGACCGTAGACCCCGCACTGATCGCCACCGCCTGCGTCCGTGCTCGCGTGCTGCGCGATTCGATCGACTCCACCCGCCGACCGCGCGCCGCTCTCGACGCCGAACTCCTGCTCGCGTCCTGCCTCGCGGCAGCCGAACAGACCGACCAAGCGCGAGATACCCTCGTGCCGATACTGGCCACCTGCGCCGACACCGTCCTGATCCGGCCACTGCGCGACGAAGGCCCCTGGCTACGATCCCTGCTCCGCGGACTCGAACATGATCTGCGCGAAGGCAATTGGCGCGACGAATGGCCGCAGGTCCCGCAAGCCTTCTTGGCCATGGTTCTCGACTGAGGCTCGTGCTGATGAGCGGCGGGAACCGGTGAGTTCGAGCCAGCCCGATATTCCGTCAGGGTATCCATCAAAACGCAACGGCGAATACAGAGTGCTGGCCGCGCCCCTCCCGCTCGGGTCCAACGCCCCCGGCGAGCCGTAGTCGGGCATCTGCAGATCCGGTCGAACCAGGTGACCTGGCAGCGTAGTGCCTTGCCGACTGGCGTTGGAATCGGATCGGATCGACTCGTATCAGCGGGTGCTGGGCGGATTTGGGGGGTTGTGGGCTTGCTCCCGGAGGCGGTTGAACTCGCGTCTCAAACGGTCGACCTCGTCGCTGCCGGTGGTTGGAAACCGCAGGAGGGGTATTCGGTATGTGTTGCAAATGCTGTCCTTCAAGGCATCTCGGGACAACTGCAGCGGATTGTTCTCGTGATATGCGAAACCGTCCACTTCGATCGCGCACAGCGGCAGATTGGTTACCCGGTTGTAGACGACGAAGTCGATCGACGCGCGCCGGCGTACGAAGCCGCGCTGCTCCTCGGTGAGCAAGCGGGTGTCCGGCAGTAGATTCATCAGCAGCACTTGCGAAGTGACACTCAGTTCACGGTATTCGTCCTCGTGCAGCAGGTCCTCGAGTACGGTCTGCATGATCACTTCGGACCGAACCTGCCCGGTTCGATTGCGTAGCCGATTCGCCAAGGGGCGCAAACGCGCCGAATATTCCTGGTACAGCAGGTCGAAGACCGATACCACCGAACTGTCGAAAGTCTCCTTGTCCGGATTGTGGTATCGGATGTAGCCGATCAGATCCCGTAGGTGGCGACTCCCCGGCAGCATGTCGTGGTTGGTCACCAGCACGAAGCGCCTCTTGGCACGCGATACCGCGACATTGACCAATTGCGGCTGGTCCGCGAATTCCAATCCGCCCTTTCCGCTTTGACTGGCTTCCCGCTCATCCAAGACGGTGGTCATGACGATGGCGTCCTTCTCACGTCCCTGGAAACTGTGCACGGTATCCGCCTCGATCGCGGCGATGAGCTGGTCGGCTGCCTTATTCGCCTGCTTGCGGTAGGGCGTGGTGATGCCGATCTGTTGGTTCGGGAAGTCGGCACAGTACTGTGGCAGCACTTCTCGCCGGATCACATCGATTTCCCGCTGATTGGTGCGCCCACCCCCGTCGTGCCAGCGCATATGGTTGCCCGCCACGGTTCGTGCCACCACCATGGCCTGGTAGCCGTTCTGGCTACTGGTGAAGGGGATGAGTTGTTCGTCGTAGAACTTCTTGTTGCAGAATCCGATAATGGCCGGGTCGCAACGGTAGTGTTCCTGCAGCATGACGCGCGGCAACTCAGCACCGTACAGTTCGATCAGCGACGCCAGAATACTGTGCTGCTGACAGTTGTACGCGGGCGCGGGCGCGGGCGGACACAACTGTTCCGGCATATTGTCGATGAACTGCAACTGCCGCAGATCGCCGACGACGATCAGATTTCGACAGCAGGCCATGGCAATTCCCGCTGCGAGCAGATCCACCTGTGATGCTTCGTCGATGATGAGATAGTCCAGCAGGCGTCCCTTGCCGATACTGCGCTCGAGCGAGTGGCAGGTACTCAGGATGACCGGATAGTCATGACTGAACCGACCCCACTGGCTTCGATAGCCCTTGTCATAGGTGCGAGGCGCCTGCCGCGCATAGCGCTGCCGCAGACACACTCCCAGCCAGTCCACGGAAAGTGTTCGCTGCTCCTCCGCCAGCCGCTCGAATCGCGCCCCCGTCAAGGAATTTCGAACCTCCTCGATCTCCCGCTCGAGCTCGGCGATCTTCTTATCGTAGAACACCCGTTGCAGTCGCAACACGATCTCCACGTCCCCGGCATCGACGTGCCGCATGGATCGGTATTTGAAGTACTTCCGCATTCGGTCCCACAGCAGTGTGATGCCCGTGGTCCGGACCAGTTCGGGATCAGTGTCGCCGATGTAGACGAGAATCTTTGCCGCACTCCAGCGCAGCACCGGGAGTTGGTCGAGTTCTGGCAGCTCGTGCCGCTCGAAATAGCCATTGAAATGGCGGCGCTCCAACTCGAAGGCGGCCAGCCGCGAACGCAATTGCGCCAGTTCTCGTTCGGTTTCCTGCAGGCCGCGCAGGCGACGATCGAGCTCGACCAGCCTTTCCGCCGAGGGCGGTTCCCGCTGGGCGGATGACCGCAGGGCCGCGACGACCTGATTCCGCGGTGCCTGATTGCCGAGAAATTTCGCCCGTTTCTCCGCACGTCCGAGATCGGCCGCGACATATCCTAATCCCGCCTCAGCGAGCTTATCGCGGACGTTCTCCACCGCTGCGTTGTTGGACGACACCACCGCGACCGTCCGCGACTCGTCGACAAGGATATTGGCGATCAGATTCAGAATGGTCTGCGTCTTCCCGGTCCCCGGCGGCCCATCGATCACCGAAATCGGGTGGTGCAGTGCATTGTCGATGGCTTCGCGTTGACTCAAATTGGTGTGAAACGGATAGATCGGCGGCGACGGCGAATCCTTCCGCACATCGATCGACCCGCCCTCGAGAAAGCGATGCAGTGCGCTGTCCGGATGCACGAATGTCAATCCCGCGAATCCCTCACGCAGCGACCGGCTTTCGTCCGGCAGCAGTGCGGCCACCGCACGCCAATACTGCAGAACATTCGTTGTCCGCACATCGAATGCCCCATTGCGAACGAACTCGACTTGCTCCCCCGAGCGCACGGCGCACTTTCCGGCAGTGCCGTAGAACAGATGCCACCACACCTGCCCGGCCCCGGTGAAGTAACGTGCCTCGGTGATGTTGTTCCAGATCTCACCATCGACCGCGACGCCCACATCCGAACCGATCGCAACGACCTGAGGATTGTCGAGAACAAGAACGCGTTGCGCCGCAAACCCGTAAGTTCTCTGGCCTGCATAGGTCACGTGCACCCGCCCGCCATCGAACCGCAGGCCGGTAACCTCCCCGGTCTTGTCCTCGAACACCCCGTCGGTACCAATGAGTACCGCAACCTGACGCGGATCCATCAAATGCCCCCCTCCCCGGCTACCTCAGCCTCCCGAGCGTACTGCCCGAAAAGGCAAGCGGGGCAGCTTTTCTCGCTGAGCGCCAGTCGATCGCCGAGGGTGATGATCCCGCATGGTTCGGTGGCGGAGCCGTTGATCGAAACCCCCGCCCCCGGCCGGACATCGGCGACAGCCGTGTATCCCGCAGGCCGGTTTCAACTGTTGCCTGCTCAGCCAGGCATGGAAGCCTCCTGCAATCCCACATAGCGGTCACTGGTCGAGTTTGTCTTTCGGCGTGAAGACCGGCCAGTTCACTGGGAACGGCAGTTACCGCAGGTGGTCGTACCACACCGGGTCGTGCGGGCCCACTGACTTGTATCGGGTGCGCCACTGGTCGCCCGGCCGGTCGTGTTCGTCGATCACCAGGGCCGGGACGCCCAGTCGCCGTCGTCGCGCGCCGAGCGTCTTCGGGCATCAACCTCCGATGATCGGCACGACCCGCGTGCCGCCATCGGTCGAATCGCCCACGAGCGCAGCGGATTCACCACCGCGGCGGCCGCCCGAATTCGGTCAGGGCTCGAGGACGGCCTTGATCACCGTTCGGCCGCCCGAACCCCAGTCGCTCGGCCGCAGCCAGCTGGTGGCGGTGGCGGGCATCCACATCCACCGCGTGCCCTTGGTGCTGCGCGGCGGCCGCCGTCAAGAGCCCGACCGAGCCGCCGCCGACCACGAGGACACGCTCACCCGGTTGCACCTGAGCTCGCCGGACCGCGTGCCAGGCCGCCGAGCCGGGCTCGTTCAAACAAGCGTCCTTTACATCGAGTTTTGCTCCACTTGAACAAGGGCCAGGTCCAGCAATAATCCGGATCCGGCCTATTCCAGAGGAATCCGGTATCGGAAGGAGATCGGCGTCAGTGCTGTGTCATCGATCTTCCACGGCTGAGTGATGACCGGTGTACCGCCATACGCCACCAGGGCCCCGTTGGTTCGGTCGAGGAGGATCGAATGAACAACGACGAGAGCGTTGCTCGGATAGTGCTTCATATGGTGCTCAACCTCGGCGCGGGTGACGATGATCTGCTCTCCCGGTGAGGCCGTGCCCTTCACCTCGACGTAGATCGTTTCGTCGTCGCGGGTGGCAAGCAGGTCATAGGATTCGACGGCGCCGGTGTCTTTGACCTTGTAGCCCTGCGCCTTGAAGTGCTCGGTGGCCAGCGCTACGGCGTGCAGTTCGATGGCCTTCTTCTCGTCGTGGTTCAGCCGGAAGCCTTGCCCGCCCTTACGACGTCGTCGAGTCTTGCCGGCCGCCTCATCCGCGGCGAGTTGCGCATCGGCGATCTCTGGTGGTTCGTCGCCCGGAATGTAGAGTGCGCTCTCTTCGGCCGCGTAAAGGTGTTCGAGCAGGCGTCCGATGTGGATGAGGTCGTTGCGGAGCTCCTCATCGGAGGGGATCTCAGCGACGCGGTACTCAATGCCGTGAACGTTGCCGAACTGGTAGACCCTGCCGAGACGCTGCTTACCCTTCAGATTGATGTCGTGGAAGGTTTTCGGGTCGGCGTCGGTGTCCACCAATACTTTTCGTGCCCACTCCACTCGCTGTGCCAGTTGGGCGGAGGAGCGGAACGAGAAGTCTTGTCGCTCAACATCCCAGGTTGTCGTGCCCTGATTCAACGACAGGTACACCGCCTCACCCACGGCATCGAACAAGTACACCGCGTACCAGCCGTCCGTCGGTGCTGGGCTGCGAGCAGGATCGAAGTACCGGCTCCATGGCACCTCCGCCGGGGCCCCTTTGCCGCCACTGCCGGACGCTCGCCACGCGGGCCAAATCGCGGCGAGTTCAGATCCGATCTGATCCCGAATTACATACTCCACCAGATCCTTACGCTGCTTCATCAACGCGCTCTTCGGATCCGGCGTGTACGCCGCTTGAAGTTTCAGGACCTCGTTCAAGGTTTCCCCCAGTGACATGACGAGCAATGTACTCGCCCCCGCCGACACAAACCGTTGACCCGCAATGGTTCTCCGAGAGTCAATACCGCTTCGGCTGACCCCGTTGATTCGACGGACGCTCCGGAAACGCCACAGGATCATCACGGGGCGACACAGCGTCGGCGGGCGCGATCAAATCCAGGAAGATCCACTGCCCACCGGTCTCCACCGGCACCTCGATACTCGCGATCCACCGACCATCCACCAGCCGATGCCAGGCTCGCTGAGTCGCAGGCATCTGCCCCGACAGCACCAACCCGCACTTCCGCACGGTCGCCGACACATCACGCGCAGATGGCACGACATCACTGGAAAGGACGCGATCGATGTCGACGTAGACCGGCCGCGGCGGAGAGGATGGACGCCACACACTCCACTGCCGACAATCGAACATACTTTCGAATATTGCACACGCACGGTAGCTCCGAGCCAGGCCGAACGGATTGCCACGGTCGAACACGGTCATGTGGAGTTCCCCGAAGCCTGACGAAAAATCCCCCCGACCAGGCGATACGTCGAGGGGATTCGGTGGTCCCAGCTGGTTTCGAACCAGCGACCTTCCGCGTGTGAGGCGGACGCTCTCCCGCTGAGCTATGGGACCAAAATTGTGTTCGAGCGGGGCCGTAGTGGCCGTTCGAACGAGATGGAACCTTAGCACGCATCACCGGCGTCCCACCAAATCGCCACCTCGTGGGCGTGGGATCCAGTGAGTTCGCCTACGGATTCCGGAGACGCGACGGACGAATCCCTAAGGTTCCCAGCAGAACCAATGCTTCGATCGAGTGGCCGCTGACTCGTTCACTCCGGCGGGGGCAGAAGCTCCGGCGGCTCGACTGGCCCGCCGTAGATCTCGGGCTGACGCGTCACGCGGCCGGCTGGATCCTCGACCGCGTCAGGGCTGTGCACCCCGATCGGCATATACCGTCCCGGCTTCTCGATACCGGACTACAAGTCGCGGTGCAGACTCCACTCACCCCGTCGAAACCGACATAGGGTCCCGCTGCGCCGTATCCAGCCCCGATCCAAGCCCCCGAACAACACGCGTGTGATTCCAGTTCGGGCCGTTCTACCAGCGGATTTGTAGGTTGCGGCGAACGTCGGCTAATGTTCTGTCTCGCACCACGGAGGGCAGCGAGCCTCCCGGAAGTGCAAATGCGGATGTAGCGCAGCTGGTAGCGCATCACCTTGCCAAGGTGAGGGTCGCGGGTTCGAATCCCGTCATCCGCTCGAGGAGTAGGGCCAGGCAGTATTCAAGCCTTCCCCCTTCGCACGGTGGAGTGGCCGAGTGGTGAGGCAACGGCCTGCAAAGCCGTGCACACGGGTTCGATTCCCGTCTCCACCTCGCGCGATTAGCTCAGCGGGAGAGCGCTTCCCTGACACGGAAGAGGTCACTGGTTCAATCCCAGTATCGCGCACCACCGTCTCCGCAGTTCAGAGGCACTTTCTGAGGAAACTCGGAAGGTGCCTCTTCTGTTTTTCAGCCTCCGAACACACACCCAGCACACACAAGGTCGAGTAACTCCGAGCTAGCGGGAGCAACTCCGAGCTACTTTGAGCCACTCGACATGGCCGCACCGAGTAGCGCGGCATGCGCCTTGAGGTCCTTCGGGAACAGGTCGATGTAGACCGATTCCGTGATCGCCGTGGACGCGTGGCCCATCCAGTCGGCGATGTACCGCGATGAGATACCCGCCGACGCACACAGACTCGCGAACGTGTGCCGCAAGTCGTGCGCGGTGAGTTCGGTTTCACCGTCGTCGTCGAGATACAACCCGGCCAGCTTCGCGGCGGGGTGCAACACCCGCTTGTTCCAGTTGGTCCGCCGGATCGTTCCGCCGGTCGCGGCGGTGAACACCAGCGCGGCGGCGGACTTACCCTTGACGTGCACGCGGAGTTCATCGACCAACTCGGACACGAGATCGAGAGTTCGCTTCTTGTCCCCCTTGGGCAGACCCAATACCAACTTGCCCTTGACGTCGGTATACGCCTCGAACACTCGGACGTGCTGGCCGTCGAGATCGAGATTTTTCACACGCAGCGCGGAGGACTCGCCAATGCGCAGGCCGGTGTAGGCCATGAACCGAATCGCGAGCCCGTCCGGCGACGACGCAGTAGCCGGGATGATCGGCACCCCATCGTCGTCGTGTTCAACGGCGAGTTCGGCGGCACGGTCGCGCCCGACCCGCTTGCGGTTCGTCCGCAGGCCGTAGAGGTAGTCGGCGGCAGCGGCAAGCCGCGCGACCTCGGCGTGAGAGAGGTAGTGCTTGTCCTCTTCCTCGATCTTCGGCAACTCGACGTCGCGAGCGGGATTCGCGCGCATCCGGCCGTCACGCACCGCCATGTGCAATACCCCGGCGAGTACTTGGTAGCAGCGGTGCACCGTCGCCGGGGCCATCTTCGGCGTGATGTCGCCGACCCACTTCACGACGTCGCCGTGCGTGATGCTGCCCAATTCCCTACTCCCCCAATACGGCAACACGTGGTTGCGTAGAACGCTCCCGTAGTTCTCGCGGGTGGACTCGGCCTTACGGATGAGCGACGCCGTCCACGTCTCGGCCATTTCGGAGAACAGCGCGGCCGACTTGCGCTTGTCGATGTAGCTACCGGTGTGCAGTTCCGAGGCGATGCGGTCACGTTCGGCGGTTGCCTCGGCCTTGGTTTCGAATGCCGGGAACCGCTGCTTACCGTCCTGGTCGACGTAGCGCACCTGCCACCGGCGGCCCTTGGGCACCTCGGCCCCGTCAGGGCCGGTCTTCCATCCGCTCGGACGCTTCTCGCGGCGGCGGAAGTCGATGTAGTGCGCGTCGAACACGGTCACGTTGCCGGGCTTGCGGCGGGGCTTGCGGGGTGTCTCAGAGGTACTCACACCACCAATCTATCCGATGACCTCTTACTTGAGTACACACATTTGATCCGGTTCCCGCTCGTTATCGAGCGAAACCACCGAGGACAATCACCGGGTTCCGCTCCTATGTTCCGGTTCTCACGCTTCCAACCCTCACCGTGGCCCAATTTCGCGAATCCGACGAACTGGATGATCAAGTAGTCGTTCGACGTGAATTCAGGTGCGCCCAGCACGCCAATCCGACGATATATTGCCTGGTCAGAGCCTCTCGAACACTGCCCCATACCACACACCCCCGACATATCTCCCCAAAAACAGCCCTACTTGCTTGTTAAATGCGTCACACTTTTCCGCAGGTTGCATCTTCAAACTTGCTGACCTGCGGTTTTGTCGATTCCCGGGTTGCACCCATATGCAAGCATGAATTCTATTCAGCGCACAAGCGTTCTAACGAGCGCGATGGGAGACACAACGAAGTGGAAGCGCAACCGCCCGCCGAGGTCTGGCTTAGCCGTAACGAACTCGCCGCCCGGCTCAAATTGCCGTCCCGCACCCTTGCTGCTTGGGCAACACGGGGAAAGGGTCCGCACTACGTACAGATCGGACGCTATACCCGCTATTGGCTTCCGGACGTTATCGAGTGGGAAAACGCACAGCGCCAGAACAGCGGGCGCGCAGCCTGACCAAGTTCGGAGTCCGGTAGGTGTTCGAAGCGTCTACCGGACCCCTCTCCGCGTTATTCACGCATAGCGACCAATCCCGGCCGACGAAACGAAAGATCAACAACCACAGTGGGCGAGCCAAACACTCCGGTCATTCATTGCGACCGTCACAAGTCCTATCAACTCGGCTGCAAGAATTGCGAATGGCAACTTGAGCAGCAAGCCATATGGGAGCGACAGCAAGCGCACCGCAGAAACTCCGCACCGTCGACCGACGAATCCCAGGATTGCGCCGCCGATTCGAGCGCAGCAGGAGCGTTGCAACTCTTCCCTATAGACGAGTTGCAACCGGGCGTCGAAATTCACAGGTCAGAAGGTGTCTTCGAGTCTCATCCGACTCACCCGCAACTCACCGTCGCCGACCGCGCAGAGTCACACCCCAGCGGGATCAGGAAACCCCGTTATGTGGATATGGCCGCACTCCTGAACGGCACGCTTCCCGAACCACTCGTACCAGATGTTTGCCGCCGCAGCGACGGCGTCGGGCTGTTCTACCGGGGACAATACAATGTGCTATTCGGCGACCCGGAGACCGGAAAAACGCTGCTCACCGACTACGCGACCGTTCAGGAACTCGCTGCGGGCGGTCGGGTACTGCGTCTCGACTTGGACCACAACGGGCCGAAATCAGCTGTCGGCCGACTGCTCGGCATGGGCGCGGAGCACGCGACGGTTACCGATCAACAGCGGTTCCTGTATATCGAGCCGGAGGATAGGCGAGAACTGAAAGCCGTCATCGCTCACATGGCAGAATGGCTTCCCACTCTCGTCATTCTCGACAGCGTGGGCGAGTTGGTCCCCATGTTCGGCGGCAACAGCAATTCATCGGACGAGTTCACGAACTGCCACCGAACGGTAGTCAAACCTCTCGTGCAATCCGGTGCGTGTGTCATAGCCATTGATCACTTGGCAAAAGGTGATGCGTCCCGGTTGTACGGTGCGAATGGAACGATGGCAAAGAAGCGGACCACTGGGGGCACCTCCATACGGGTAGTGGTCGACGCGCAATTCACGCCGGGAAAAGGCGGCAGTGCGCATCTCTACATCAACAAGGATAGGCATGGCGGACTCCGCGACACTTGCGAGGTAGGCAAGAAAGAACCTTGCGCGGGCAAGTTCATTCTGCGACCGAACGGCAGTGCGCTCGGGCCAGAAGTCCAGGCACCGAACACTGAAATGCGCGAACTGAATGTGAGCGATGTTCCGCCGGAGGATATTGCCGCTATGGGTGCGCTCGACCCACCGCCCAAATCGGCGCGAGACGCACGCGCTCGACTCGGGTGGGGCGAATTGCGCAGCCGTAACGCATTCAAAGCTTGGCGCACAAAGCGATGGCCGGGTGAAACAGCCGCCTAATAAGGACGTCCGGGCATACTGCGTCCGCTCGTCCCGCTACAAGCGTTTGGGGGTTCTCCCGATGTCTTGCGGGCAGCCGACACGCGAGAACTCTAAATGCAGTCATGCAAAACCACTGCGCTGCAACACAACACAACACATCGTGCCGATTACCGCATCCCGCATCTGCGGCTTTGTCCAGCCAGCCAACCAACCGTCAACCCAACGGAGCACACGAGATGTCAGCTCTACTGACCCCCGCCGAGACCGCCGCGCGCCTGCGCGTGCACCCGCAAACGCTGATCAATTGGCGGGGAGAGGGACGCGGCCCGCGCTCGTTCAAGATCGGCCGCCGCCGGTTCTACGACGAACACGACATCGACGCCTGGATTCTCGAACAGAAGCTCGCCAGCGCGTAAGGGTTCCGTTCATCCCGTCCAAAGGACTTCACAGATTCGCTAGTCCACGACCGGGGCCGGGTGCGCGCACACCGCACGCGAAATATGTTGCCGCCGTGTCTATTTCAGTCGTCGTAGTCGGACGGCCAGAAGATCATTGCGACGACGACGGCCAGCGGTAGCGCTATCACGAACACGAGACCAGCTTGCGTCGCGCTCACCGGCGTACCCCGCCGAGTGTGGACCAACGGGCGAACGACGCACGCGGCGTGGCACATTCGACGTCGGCAACCGACATCAACCGATTTAACGTCACGAGGTCAACGTGTGCCGAGGACGGCAGCAAGACCACCTCTGCCCCGGACGCCTCGACCTGTTCGGCCAGGCCGAGCACGGAGGCGGGGTTCGCCCATCGCAGCGCGTACCCCAACCGCCGCGCCAACCGGCGCACCTGCGCGGTATCCCATTCCGTTGTCGGCGAGCACGGGTCTACCCATCCGAGCGCGTCGTCCATTCCCGACCTTCCCCTGATGCCGTTGGTAGGCCCCGCCGCCGGGGAATCGAGTTCGACCCGACGGCGCGGCTGTACCGAGCGTCACAGCGGACGGGGGCGGCCGACAATGGCACTTTCCGAACGCGGCCGGGGAAGTGCCACATCCGATATCGATTGTGGCCGTTAGTATTCGAGCTGTACTAAGTCGGCGAGTTCGCGCATTTCTGGCGTGAGGGTGCGACGCTTGGAGATGATGCGGCCCAGCAGATCACGCACCGAGCGCTGTTCGACCAGCCACGGCCGCGCATCACGCGACAGCGACGCCAGCACGTCGAAAGCGGCATCGTAGTGGCGTAACTCCACGTGGGCCGCCGAGACGTCGATCAGGTGCCGGTTCCGGTTGTCCGACGTCGGCCGCTGGTCCGGCGGGATATCGCGGGCCAGGCGCAACGCGACGTCCGGGCGGTCGTCCACCACGGCGTTCTCTACCCGCTTCATAGCCACCGTGGCCGCGTCGAAAGTCGTCCAGTACTGGTGATAGGGGCCGGATTCGGGCCGCACCGCGACCGCACCGGCGGCGGCAAGCCTCATCATCTCGTCGGCCTCATCGGGCCGGTTATCGCGTACCGCCGCCGCGGATGCCCTAAGCAACAACCATCCCCAGATCGAAAGCTCGCGCGTCGTCGCGACGGACAGCCGGGGTTCCACGCGGTCGGCCCACTGGGTAGCGAGATGACGCACCGCCTCGAATTGCCGTTCGACAATCAACAGCCAGCACAGCGTGATCACCGCCGACGCTGCGTCCAGGACGTTGCCCGTCGATTCGGCATCGGTCAGAGACTGGTTCAGCGCGAGACGCGCCGAATCGGGCTGGCGGGTCTGCACCATCACCGAACCGGCCAGTTGCAGTGTGCGCGACCGCAACAGCACCGGGGCCGAATTGGCGTCATCTATCAGACGCGGCAAGACCTGGGCCAGGCGTTCGTATTCGTTGTCGTGATACAGCCGAGTGGCGTGCGACAGGGCCGCTTCCAGGCTGCGCACCGAAACTGGTTCCGCCGCCGCAGTCGGCGCGTCGCGCATCGACGCCAGAGCCTCGCGTGTCGGCGTCCACAGCTCACTCCCGCTATTGCCTTGCGGCGCTACGGGATTGGGGCCGAGAAGGACCGTCAACGGGCAACCCAGCGCTACAGCGAACCGGCGCAGGGTATCCATGCGGGTGTCGCCGCGTTCGCCTTGTTCAATCTTGCGAATCAGCGACAGGGACACCCCAGAGGACGCTGCAAGCTCTCGCTGTGTCAGCCCGCGACGTTTCCGAACGGATTGGAGCCGTTCCCCAAGGTCCATGTCCCAAGGCTACGGGTACGTTTACCCGCGCCGCGCCCGGCCGGTGGATGATCTGCGACACCTGCCGGGCGCGGAACGAGGAGAGCAACCGGACGCGGTGAGGCGGGGAAGGCTGAGCTGCCGTGTCAGCGTCCTGGAGTTGATCGTGTGATGTGGATGCTTTCGACGGTCGGCTTGTTCCAGGTCATCTGAGGCAGACTGAGGATTGTCTCGTAGTCCCAGGTGCGAAGTTCGTTGACGATCGCTTCGGCTTCGCTCTCGATCTTCTCTTCCACCCACTTCAACGCTGCTTCGACCACGAGCCGCAGATTGTTCAGGCTGTCATTGTCGAGTGCGTTGCCGGTGGTTGCGAGGCAGAAGGCGTCTTCGACTTTGCGGCCGGATTCTTTGGATGCGACGATCGCGCCGGAGAGCGCTTGCGCCCAGTCGTTGTCGTCGTGAGCGATGTGCTTGTCGCGCAGGCTCTTCAGATGGTTGAAGACATCCGTTTGTAAACCTGCGTCGTAGATGTCGTTGGGGTCGAGTTTCGAGCGCGCATTACTCCGTCCGAAGCATTTGAAGCAGGCGACGAGAGCGGAATGCCAGAGTGCCCGCTTCGTGATCTCCGATGAAGAAGCTTGCGTGTCGATCAACTCTTGGATGCACTGCTGGGCGAAGCGGAGGTCTTGCCCGTGCAATACGCAGTGCGCCAATGTCTTCCCGAGATCGGGGGGAAGGTCAACCACCTCGACGGCGTCAGGGTAGTCGAGGATGCGAAATTCGCCTTGTTCGGTTAACTCGAACCGGATGTTATGCACATTGAAAGTTTAACCGCCGGGGTCGTCTCTCGCATTCAGGTCTTTTCGATGACGCGACGCGGAATGTCGGCGGCTTTTGCCCGTTTCCGACAGTCCCAGGTGCCGCGCGATTCAGTCAGCGGGAAGGCAAAGGCCTGATCGGCGCCCGCGTCGACCATTTCCTGATTCCGGTAGGCCGCCCGCGCGGCTTGGCAGTATGGTGTGCCGTCGCGTCGAACTCGTGGCCTGGTGGTCGCATTCTTCGCGGCAGTGGCACCAGTCGGCGGGGTGTGGTTCGGGCAGGATCCCGGCAGGATCCCGGCAGGATCCCGGCAGGATCCCGGCAGGCTCACGCAGCGGGTAGACACGGTGCCCGCGCGAATACACACACAGCACACACACGCAGAGTTTCACCCGAGTTGTTCGCTGTAGTTCGGAGTTGGTTGGAACAGGCGTTTACGCTGGTAGAATACGGTTTCGAGTTGACCGGAGTTGTTCAGATTTCCCCAGGTGGAGCGCGATGCCATAACTGACACGGAAGAGGTCACTGGGTCAATCCCAGTATCGCGCACCACCGTCTCCGCAAGTCAGCCCCGGTTTTCACCGGGGCTTTCTTGTTTTGATCGGATCGAATGTACCCAGGCGAAGTGAAGCGTCCGCTGCGTTCGCCGGGCAAGTGATCGTTGCGAGCCGGTCGGCATCTCCTCCAATTGGATCAGTATTCGGGCCGAATAGCGGTTGTCGGCGAAGCTACAGCCCACTCGCCCTTCGGATTTCGGGCTGGCAGGCGCTACGTCATTGCGGACAAGGAAGCCATCGTTCTCATCGGAACGCTGATGCTCAACCGCCGGTCCGCGGACCGCCCCACCCACAACAGCCACCTCGATCTCCCGCTGCTCATCCCGGCGCGGTGTCCGATGGCGGATGTTCGGACTCGACGCGGCGGACCATATCGACGACGCCGGACAGCGGCCAGCCCTGGCTGATCGTGATCACTGTTTCGGCGAGTTCGGCGCAGGTGTCGTCGACGGCTTTGCGGGCGCGGTCGCGTTGGGCGGTGATGGTCGCGAACAACAGGGCGGTGAGGGCGACCGAGCCGTTGAATGCCTGCAAGGTGATCATTTGCCTGGTGAGGTCGAGTCCGGCGAATGCGGGCAGGTCGCGGGCGACGGCGAAGATGGCGACGATCGACGCGATGAGCGCGCACGGAACGGCTCCGGCCAGGTGAAAGCGCATGGCGGCCCAGATCAGGAACGGGAAGACCAGGAAGAGCAGATTCGCCGACACCGCCGTGGCCACTATCGCGACGAGGAATGTCCCGACCCCGAGGACCGCGGCCTCGAGCACTCGCAACGGCGGGAGCACTTTCGGTATGTGTGCGCGAGCAGCGACGAGAATGAGCGGCGCGATCAACAGGACGCCCATCGCATCACCGGTCCACCACACCGACCAGGTCCCCCAGAAACTGGGCGCCACACCGGCCACGACCAGCGTCACGGCGCCGACCGTAGCGCTGATCAGCATCGCGGCGAGGGCACCGAGGAACACCAGTTCGAGTGCGTCGCGAACCGTGTCGAAATCGGTGCGGAAACGCACCCGTTTGAGCAAGATGTAGGCGACCACCGGGGCGACGGTGTCCCCGGCTGCGATTATCAGGACGGCGGGCAGATTCGGCCCGATCAAGGCATTGACCGCTAATGCGCCGAGCGTGATTCCCAGACAGGCACGCAGCCCCAGCAGGAACAGGCACGCGAGCGCAACCCCGGTCGGCGGCCATAGCGGCGTGACCTGATCACCGACCAGGGCCATTCGCAAACCCACTTCGGCAGCGACGAAGTACGCGACCGCCGCGACGATGATCCACAGCGCCGCAACAGCGTTACCGCGGAAACGGCCCACCGCGTCAGCTTAGAACCGATTTCCCTCGCATGATCAGCGAATATCGGCCACGGCCCGTCATAGCGATGTCAGACCCAGGCGGACGTGGAAAGGCCCGGGCAACCCCGGGCCTTTCGGTCGCGAACGGTCAGGACTTGCGGCCCCTCTTGTCCTTCATTTCGCGCATCGCCTTCTCGGCCTCGTCCTTGACCTTGTCGGCGGCGTGCTTGATGTCGTCCTCTGCACGCTGCTTCATATGCTGCTGTTGCTGCTTCATTTGCTGCGCCTCGCGACGTGCGGCCTGTTCGGCCTTATCAGCAGCCTCACCGAATTTATTGCTTCCAGACATCGAAACCTCCGTCTCGGTTCGCCGCGCCCGAGTTGAGCGCGCGCGTTCACACGGCACATCGATAGCCTGAACTGCGGGCAGCGACCCTGGACAGCGGCGCTGCGGGTTCCATCGTGACGATCGCGATTCGCGGATGTCAACATCTCGACGCCGATTCGGCGCCCGACCAGCGGATGAACCGGGTTGTCGGTGCGCGGCACTAGGCTTTGGCGCACATGTCGAGTCGGGGTCAGGGGTGCAGGGTGACGGCGAGCGAGAGCACTGGGCCGGATCGGGCCGTTGACGAGACGGATCCCGAACTGCTCGACGATATCGCGGGGGATGTCTCGTTCGGGCTCGAGGAGATCAATGAGCTGCTCGGGGAATTGATCGAGATGCGGGGGGATCGAAAGCGGCGGGATGCGGAGATCGTGGGGTTCCGGCTGGGGGTGAGCGGGGAGCCGCCGGAGACATTGGCGCGGATCGGAGCGCGCTACGACCTGTCACGGGATCGGATTCGGCAATTGCACACCCGGGCGGTGGCGCAGATCCTGCGGGAAGCGCAGTTGAGTGGGCACCGGGCGGCGGGAGTGTTCGCGACGCGGTATCCGGTGGGGACGCGCGATCAGCAGTTGGTGCGGGCGCTGCTGGTGGAGACGTATGCCACGGATACCGATCTGGCGGCCAATGAGCTGTCATATCTGAAGCTGCGGTTGGCGGGACATGCGGGTGCGGATGCGAAGCGGATCGCCGGATTCGTCATGCAGCGGATCATGGCGTGGCAGAAGAAGACGAATCGACGATTGGCGAAGCTGCACAATGCGGAGCCGGTGGCGACCGGCGAGCTGAATTCCTGGCTGACACAGGTCGATTGGCCGGGCTCCGGAAAAGGCCCCACTCCCCTGCCGATCGAATCGGCGCGCACCGTCGACGGGGATGACGAGGGGCGCGGGCGGTTCTACCTGAGCAAGGTCGGGCGCGATATCGGGTTCGACTCCGCGCTGGAGGCTCGGCTGCTGCGGACGTTGAACGCGAGCGATCTGGTCGAGACCTTCCAGGAACAGCCGAGTGCGGTCAGTTATGAAATAGAAGGCGCGGAACGGATCTTCCACCCCAGCATCGCGGCTCGGCTGGCCGATGGCCGGGTGGTCCTGATCGATGTCGAACCGCTGGGATATGTCGGCTTCCATATCAATCGGATCAAGTCCGCGGCGGGCCGCGCGCACGCGCATGCCAATGGGTGGGGCTGGCTCGGGTGGACCGGCAGCCGGACCGGAATCCCAGATCTATTGCGGCGCAAAGTGGATGCGCAGTCCGAGAGCCGACTGTGGGAGCTCGTCGAGCGCGGACCGGTCTATTGGCCCGCATTGCAGCAGCTGTGCGGCGAGGTCGAATTCGAGCTGCTCGACCTCATCGCACTGGTGCTGCGCAACGAATGGCGCTGGGACCGTGCGCCGTTCCGTTTGACCAATGGTCACTGATACGCCGCTGTGGACGGCCCGTCGGCCTCCCTCGCCTCAGCGCACGAACATCGCCCCGGCCAGGAATGTGACGATCAGCATCATCGCGCAGTAGGTGATGAGCTGCCAGTGGCCGATCGTCTTCTCCAAGCTGGCGATATTGGCGCGCAGTGAGGTGTCGATGCGGTGATGGTCGTCGAGCTTGCGCTTGACCTCGGCCAGTGAATCCGCGCGTTCCTGTGCGGAGTCCTCGGCGCGTTCCAGGCGGGTGGTGAGCTTCATGATCTGCTTCTGCTTGTCCCGCACGGTTTTTCGGGACAGGGCCAGGGTGGTGCGTTGGTTCACCAATTCCTGGCGCTGGCGGGCGATGACGCTGGCCTGCGTCCTGGTGTGGCGTTCCCAGTCGGTCACGGTGGCCCATCCTCCTGTCATCACATCGCGGTAGCCCCACGCGATCTCGCCGCGCACCCAGCCGTACAGGAAATCGCGCAGCTCATAAGGTTCGCGGCGCGGCACGACGACCGCGCTGTTCGAGGCATCCAACATCCCCGATTCGGTCCGGTAGTCGCAGGCGGGTGGAGCGAAGTCCGAGATGCCGAGCGCGGGCAGATGCGTGACCCAGTAACCGGACGGGCACAGCCAGAGCACACCCTCGCAGCCGGAGGAGCGCAGCCGAGCCGTGTGGTGCTGGGCCGATTCCCGATCCAGCGGTCCGGTGCGGACCTCGATGGCGAACTGCCGTGCACCGCTGCGCCACAGCACGTCCACCGGTATATCGCCGACACGGCGGTCCACCTCGGCGGCATCCGCACCGTATGCGGCGAGTCTGCCGCAGAGCCAATATTTCAGGCGCTGGATATCCCATTGCGCAGCGGCACATTCCGGACACGTGCAGCCGTATCCCACGCTCCCCGCCGATCCGCTGACCGCGGGTGCTCCACCGTCGGTTCGGGTGTCCGTGACGCGACTGTCCGCCAATCCCAATTCGGCGAGCATCGCCCGACGCCCGCACGCCCGCTCGACGCGCTGCTTCGTTCTCACGCGACCACACCCCTGCCCAAAACCACCGCAGATCAGGCGACCTACGCCATAGATCAAGAGTGCGCCAGCTTTGGCGCGCCCGCTAGCCCCCTATACCCCGCGCCCGGGTGCGCCACAACCCCGAAATGACCCTCGACCAGCCGATGTGCGCTGTCTCACAAGCGATTTCGGTGCGACACACGAGAGCACTGCCACAGTTATTTCGATCGATTGATACTTGCTGCCATTCCTCGGACACGGCGGGACACTCGGCGAAAACGGACCAGTGCCCGCGGAACGGAGGGACGAAAGCCCGCTGCGCAATCGGACGAATGCCCCATCGCCCGGACGCCGCCGGTACTCGAGCCACGTACCTACCCGATCGACGGATAGAATCGGCGCGCCACGAGCTGAGTTCGGGGCGATACCTGCGGCGTGAGCGACGGGGCCGGGAGGCGGTAGCTTGCGTTGACCACGGAGGACCCGGGAGCGCCGCAATAGATGGGGAAGAAGGTATGGGATGGACCACGACGAGCAGAGCGGCGAATCGATCGGCGCTATCTTGTCGAGTCTCGCAACGACACTACGTGAGGTGAGCAATAAGCTCGATGCGGTCGCCGCCCACGTGGACGATGACGGCAACCTGGCCGGTCGCCTGGCCAAGTTGGAGGCGTGGGCGTTCCGTACGGCGGACGATGTTTCCAAGATCGGGTCGCGATTGGAGCAGGTCGAGACCGGTGCGGACGAACCGGGTAACCCGACGCCGGGCAGCCGTCCCGAGCCGGTGCCCGCGAACCGTGAACGGCGCGAGCCGATTCCGTCGCGCCGGGACCGCCTCGGACATGTCAATGGGCGCGCCGACCGCTCCGAAGCCGTCACCACACGGAACGAGACCGCAACCGGGTCCGACTCGGTGACCGGGCGAAACGAACGCCTCGACGCCGCGACCACACACATCGAACGCCTCGACACCACAACCGGCGGCAGTCCGCGCCTCAGCACCGCGACCACGAACAATGATGCCGCGACCGGAAACAACGCGCGCCTGGACGCCGTGACCGGCCGCAACGAACGCCTCGCCACGCCCGACGAAGCCGCCTCCCGCCCCGCACGGACCGAATTCACCGCGCCGATAGCCCGTAACGAACGCCTCGAACCCTTCGGTCCCGCAACACCGAACGAGCCCGTCCCCCTCCCCGCACGGACGCCACAGCCCGTGCCGCCCGCCGTCCCCCCGAGCTACCGCGGCGAACCCCTCGCCGGACCCACGACCCGCGGCGAATGGCTCGACTCGGCCACACCGGCCAACCTCACCGAATCGGCCACGCCCGGCTACACCAACCGCCTCGAGCCTCCGACCGCCAGCGACCGGCTCGACTACGGCTCGATCGGCTCGAGCAACGGCCGCCTCGAACCGCTCACCTCCCCGCCCCGCAACGGCTACGAATCCCCCACTCCCCGGCTCGATTCGGGCATGACCGCGCCCCGCGCCGAGGACAGCGGTGCAATCACCGCGGGCGCCCACCATGCCAGCACCGGCGAGGACACCTCCCACGTCGACAAACTGCAAGCCATGCTCGATGAACTCAAGCGCAATCCGAACGGCCCCTTCGGCCGCCCCGAACCAACCATCACCTCCAGCAACGAACTCCCTGGCGTGGACCCGACTTTCGCCGTCCGCACCGAGGGCTGAGCGCCTCCACGTCTGCGCACCTCTCCCACACCCGCACGGCACCCGTAGCGGCTCTACGCCGATATAGCGGGGTGCGGGCAGAAGAACGGCGAAGGGCGGCCCAAAGCCCCTAGAGAGACTGCTGTAGCGCCGTGAGCGTGGTCCGGATCAACTCGCGCAGCCACCGATGGCCGTTGTCGGCGGTATTGCGCGGATGCCAAGCCATTGCGATTGCGACTTCGGGCAGTGGGAGGGGAATTTCGAAGGCGGATAAGCCCAATGCGGTGCGGGTCGTCGCGGTGAGGGCCGCGGGGACCGGGCAGATGAGGTCGCCGGAGCGGACCGCCAGCAGTGCGGCGGTCAGGTTGGGAACGGTGGCCACCACGCGGCGGGTGCGGCCGTGCAGGGCCAAGCGGTCATCGATGGGGCCGCGGGCGCGGCCGCGGCGCGAGATGCCGAGGTGGGCGGCCGCGGCGAACCGCGCCACCGTGACGCGGTCGGTGATCAGCGGGTGGTCCGGAGCGGCTACGCCGATCACCCGGTCGCGCAGCACGCGTTGCACGGTGGTCTCCGGATCGGTGTGGTCGATGACGCCGACCTCGATATCGACGCGGCCGTCGCGGAGTGCGGCGGTGCCTTCCGAACTGTCCGAGAGCAAGTGCAGCGTCACACCGGGCGCCTGTGCACGGACGGCCGCCAGCAGCGGCGCTGTCAGCTCGTCGATCACCATATCGTCGGCCTGCACCGCGAAACCGCGCTTCAGCGTAGTCGGGTCGAGCGCGCCGCGCGGGGTGAGCAGCGTCCGACTCTGTTCGACCAGAACACTCACCTCATAACGCAATTCGAGCGCGCGCGGCGTGGGTACCAGTGTGCGGCCCGCGCGCACCAGCAGCGGATCGCCGAGTACGCGACGCAGCCGGGCCAGCGTCCGGCTCATCGCGGGCGCCGAGGTGTGCAGCCGCTCGGCGGCCTGCGTGACGCTATTGGTCTCCAGCAGCGCATCCAGAGCAACCAGCAGATTCATATCGACCGCGTCCACTCCTGGATTATCCAGAATGAAATGACTGATAACCAACATTGCGTTGGTGATAATCCGGCGCGGATCCCGCCATTGACGAAGACGGCGCCCGCGCTGCCCGATCCTCGAACTCTCCTTCGGCAGGACGACACGTCCGGTCCACACGCGTAGTGCTCAATGCGAGCGGTCACACTCTGAACCGGCTCAACCGCGAAACGCACACTCGCACTGAGCAAATCGACGGGCGGTCACGAACCGAGGTTCGGACCCACGCCTCAGCCGCTGTCCACCGGCCATACCCGCACCGGTTCGCGCACGAGACCAGGAGCCAGGAGACCACCATCGTCGCCCCTGCGGTCATGGGCGACAGCAATATCGCATCTGAACACGCACCGCCCCCACTGCGATCCGATACCGCGACCGGACTGCCGCACATCACCGTCGGGGAAGATCCGCGCGGTTCCGGCGCATTGCTGGCAATCGACCTCGGCAGCCGGTGCGGAAGAATCTCGGCCGCCACACAGCACTTCACACCGGGCGGCCGCCACTCACGCTGAAAGGGGCGCCCATGAACGGAACTCTCCGATTCGTGAGCAACCCCGCGCTCAGCGTGATCGATGCCGAAATGCGTGCAGCGCGACCGGTCCTACACCTTCACAACCTCACGGCGTGCGCTGCTCCGCAGAAACCTGCGGCGCCGCATCCGGCGCCGTAATCACCACCGGACCCTTCGGTCGATCCGCAAGCCCGCGGTACGAGGACGGCCGGATCGTGCGGAACCATTGCGCAGCACGGGTTCTGCGCGGCAGGCGGAACTTCAGGTCGGCGAGCATCTCGTCGAGATTGTGAATGGAGAACGGGGTGATGGCGGTACCGTGCGCATGGTGGCCACCGGTGCGTTCGGCCATCCAGCGCAGCCGCTCGTCGACCTGCCCGGCCATCTCCTCGTGGGGCGGCAGCGCCAGACGCCCCTGCAGCAGAGCGGCGGTCCAATGCGCGCCGACCTCGGCGCTCAGCGCGCTGACAACCGAGGAGTTGTAGCCGGCGAAGCTCAGGTTGGGGACGCCGATGGGCAGGATCTGCCGGTGCAGCCGGAAATTGCCGTCGTCGTCGGTGAGCTGACGCTGCACATACGGGGTCAGGAACGGCACTCGCTGGTGGAATCCGGTGGCGCAGATGACGATGTCGGCCTGCACGGTCGTGCCGTTGGACAGTTGCACGGCCGGGCCCTGCTGGTCGGCGAACATCTCGGTGATGGTGCTGTCCCGGTGCACCGTGATCAGCCCCATCCCGACCCTCTCGAAGAAATCCTCGGTGACCACGCTGATGGTGCTCTCGGCAATTTCCTCGAAGCGACCCTCCGGCACCAGACCGAGCTCGCGCAGATGCGACTTCTTGGTGGCGAGTTCCTGGATCACGTCGAAGTTGCTGTCGCGGAAGGTGTACCCGCGGCCGTGCAGGAACCGCTCGATCCGATTGAGCTGCTGATAGCGGAAATGCGCCTCGCCGAACCGGGTCAGCATCATGCGCTCGTAGTTCAGCCCACGGGCCAGCTTGCGCGGCATCTTCCACATCAGCCTGCGGGCGACCACATTCGTCGAGGCCGCGACATGGCTGATGGCCTCGGCGATATCGCAGGCCGACTTGCCATAGCCGACCACCACGACCGATTTGCCCCGCGCCCACTCGACATCGAGGAACTCCGAGGTGTGGCCGATCTGCCCGCCCGCCTGCCGGAACCGGTCGACTCCGGCAAAGTCGGGCACCGCGGGCTCACTGAACACACCGTTGGCGATGACCAGATGATCGCAGGAGGTGCGGTGGACGCCGACATGGTCGCGGATCTCCAGCAGCCAGCCACTGTCCACCGGATCGGCGGCGACCACTTCGGTGCCCAGGCGCAGGCTCTCGCCGAAGCCGTGATGACGCACATACCCGTCGAGGTATTCCTGCATCTGCTGCCCGTCGGGCACCCGCGGATAGTCATCGGGCATCGGAAAGTCGGAGAAGTGATAGGTGTGTTTGCTGTTCTGTGCGCGCAGGCCGGGATACCGGCGCGTCGCACTCCACACTCCACCGACGTCCGGGGTCCGGTCGAATACCTCGACCGGAAAACCCTCCTGGCGCAACACCTTCGCGCAGGCGAGGCCTGCGATGCCCGCACCTACGATCGCGATGCGGTTCCCGCTCGTCATGGCACGGAGATTACGTCGCTCGGGCGAATGCGGCAAAGCCTCGGTGCGATTTCACGAACCTTAACGGGGGGTGACTAGAATCCTGGCCTTGCCCCGCGGGACGGTGGTGATATTGCGCACCTTCCCGCGTTCGGGCTTCGCCCCCGCCGGCGCGTCCAGGCGGTACCGGGACAGGATCTCGCGTAGCACCGTGGTGCCCTCCATCAGCGAGAATCCCGCACCGATGCAGCGGCGCACCCCGCCGCCGAAGGGCAGCCAGGTATTCGGCTCGACCTCCCCGTCGAGGAAACGGGACGGACGGAAGGTCCAGGTGTCCGGGTAATTCTGCGGGCTGCGGTGCGCCAGCAGGATCGAGCAGGCGACCACGGTGCCCGCGGGCAGATCCCAGCCGCCGATGGTCATATCCCTGGTGAGTTTGCGGACCGCGCCCGGTATGACCGTGCGCATCCGCATCGCCTCCTTCATGACGGCCTCGAGTGCCTTGTCGTCCTCGGCGCGGACCGCTTGGTGGGCCTCGCGCTGTACCTCCGGATCGACGGCGAGTTCGTACAGTGCCCAGGACAGCGCGGCGGCCGTGGTCTCGTGACCGGCGAGCAGCAGGGTGATGAGTTGGTCGCGCAGTTCGGCATCGGTCAGCGGTGGTTCGTCGTCGGAATCTCCGCCCGCCTGCAGCAGCCGCGATAGGACATCGGTGCGTTCGGCGAGGTCGGACGCGGTGCGCCGGGCCACGATCTCGGCGTAGAGCAGGTCATCGATGGCGGCCATATTGCCGTGGAAGGACTTCCACGGCGGGTACTTCTGCAGCGCGGGCTTCATCAGCCCGATGTACTGCAGCGGGCCGATGGTGACGATGCGGCCCAGGCGCGGTGCGAGCGAGGCGCGCGTGCGATCGTCGGTGACACCGAAGATCACGCGCATGATCACCTCGAGGGTGAGCGCGTTCATCCGGTCGAGGGTGATCACCGTCGAACCGGGCCGCCAGCGGTCGACCTCCGCGGCCGCGATTTCCGCGACCAGATCGCGGTAACCGCGCAGTGCCGCGCCATTGAATGCGGGCATGAGCAATCGGCGGGCCCTGGCATGTTCGCCCTCATCGGTCATCAGCACCGAATGTTGGCCCATGACCGGACCGAGGATCTGGTTGCCTTCGCCCGCGTGCAGATCGCGCGGGTCGCCCGCAAAGATCTCCTTGATGTGCTCGGGGCGGGTGAATACGACGAGATTGTCCGCGAACGGCGGTACATGCACCGAGAAGACGTCACCGTAGCGCCGCCGCAGCGGCGGCAGCATCTGCGCACGGTTGCGGATGTAGAGCAAGCCCTGCAGCGGCGCCGGGATCGGTGGGCCGGGTGGATAGGCCACAGTCTTCGTCTCCTCCGCATCCGGCGCCGGACGCATCGTTACGCCCGGTTCTATGCAATGTTCCATAGTTTCCGGGCGCGACGGAAGAGCCTCGGGCACAACGCCGGATCAGCGCAGGGCGGGCGCACCCGCCAATTCGACGGGAAGATCGTGCAGCCCGCGGATGAGTATGCTCTCCCGCCAGCGCAATTCCCCGCCGTCGGCGGCCAGTCGCAGGTCCGGACACCGCTCGACCAGCCGCGTGATGGCGATACGCGCCTCCAGCCGGGCCAGGCCAGCGCCTAGGCAGTAGTGGATGCCGTGACCGAAGGCCAGGTGGCCGGAGGCGGGCCGCCGCGGATCGAAGTCGGCGGCGGCGTTGAAGCGCCGTTCGTCATGGTTGGCCGAACCAAGCGCGACGAGTACCAGTTCGTCGGCGGGAATTTCGATATCGCCCAGGGTGATCGGGGCGGTCGTGTAGCGCAGGGTCGCGACGTTCACCGGGCCGTCGTAGCGCAACATCTCCTCGATCAACGCGGGCACGTCCTCCGGATTGCCGTGCAGCGCTCGGTAGCGCGCCGGATCCGAGAGCAGGGTGAGCACGGTATTGCCGATCAGGTTCACGGTGGTCTCATGGCCGGCGACCAGGATGAGGAACACCATCGAGGTCAGTTCGTCGTCGGTGAGGCGATCACCATCGGCTTTGGCGGCGATCAGGTCCGAGACCAGATCCTCGCCCAAACCCTCGGCGCGGCGTCGCGCGATCAACCGCTCGAAGTAATCGGCGATGGCTGCGGTCGCCTGCCGCATCTCCTCCTCCGTGGCGGTCGATGGTTCGACGATGATCCGCGACCATTCCCGGAACTCCGCGCGATCGGCCACCGGCACCCCGAGCAGTTCACAGATGACGGTAATGGGCAGCGGAAATGCATACTCCGACAACAGATCCACGCGACCGCCGTCCGCCGCCATCCGGTCGAGCAATTCGTCGGCGATCGCGAGTACGCGCGGTGCGAGCGCTTCGATCCGAGCCGGTGCGAATGCGGGCGTGACCAGTCGGCGCAGCCGCGCGTGTTCGGGCGGATCGGTATTCAGCAGGTGGTAGCTGAGGCGGGCATTCACCGCGCCGACACCGGTGTCACCGGTGGGCAGGCCCCTGGCCCTGCGGCTCGCCTCGGTGTGCGGATCCTTGCGGATGCTCGGATCGCGCAACGCCTCGCGCGCGGCATCCAGATCCACCACCAGCCAGGCGCGAACGCCGCTGCTCAGCTCGATGGCGTGTACAGGGCCTTCGGCGCGAAGCTCCGCGTAGAAGGCATACGGTGTACGAAAGAAGTCCTGCGACAGCTGTCTCATTCGATCGACCTTTTCCGGCTCGCGAGTTGTCTTGCGCCCCTTCGATAGTGGCACGCGATAGCGACCTCGACCACCCGCGCCATCGATCGCGGCCGTATCTGGCCAAAGGATGACGGCCGTCGGTCCGTCGCGCGCGCCGCGTCCGACGAAAGGATGACCGTGGACCACTTCGCTCGGCACGACCGCGGCCGGGCCGATAGTCTCCGCAAATGGGACCGATTTCTCCTATCCTGCGCGGCGCCCGGATCGCGAATTCGTTGGCATTCGGGTTGCAGGGCTTTTTCTTCGCCGTCGTACTCACCGAACTGCCCCAGCAGAAGGATCGCTTCGGACTCTCCGACGGTCTGATCGCCGGTTCGGTGGTCCTGGTATCGATCCTGGCCGGCGTGGGCAGCGTGGCGGCCGAGCAGGTCGCCACGCGCTGGTCCAGCCGGGTCACAGTGCGGATCGGGCTGTTCGGTATCACGGTCACCGGATGCGCGATCGCGATGGCGCCGAATACGTCCGTCCTGCTGATCACGCTAGGGCTGTACGGGATCGCGGTCGGTATCGTCGACGCGAGCACCAATATGCAGGGTGTATTCATCCAGCACGGGTACGGGACGTTCATCCTGTCCTCGTTCTACGCGGTGTGGAGCGCCGGATCGATCATCGGCGCGCTGTTCGTCTCCACCTGCGAGGCCCTGGATGTCACACTGCGCGAATCGCTGCTGACGGCGGCGGGGCTGGTTCTCGTGGTCGGACTGGTCATCGGTCCGCGCCTGCTCAGCGCGCAGGAGGCGGAGGCCGGTCCCGCGGAGACAGCGGAGAGCGAATCCGGAGCATCCGGAATGGTTCCGCTGCGCAAGTACCTCGCCTTCGGCATCGCGGCCTCGCTCGTCTTCGCGATCGACCTCACCGTCAGCAACTGGTCGGCGTTGTATCTCAAGGAAGATCTGCTGGCCAGTTCGTCCACCGCGGCGCTGGCGCTGGCCGTCTATCAGTGCGCATCACTGACCGCCCGGCTATCCGGAGACCTGTGGGTGCGACGGCTCGGCGGACGCCGGGTGGTGCGCGTGGCGGGCGCGATCGGTGTGCTCGGGCTCGCCATCGCGGTCGCCGCACCAGGGCCTGCGGTCGCGATCGCGGGGTTCCTGGTCGGCGGTTTCGGTACCGGCGTTGTCGCGCCACTGTGTTTCAGCGAGGCCGGACAGCTGACCAGCGGACGCCAGCTCGACGCACTCATCGCGCGACTGAACCTGTTCAACTATGCGGGCACACTCGTCGGCGGCGGGCTGGTCGGCGCGATTGCCGCCGGGTTCGGACATCGGATCGGATTCGTGATCCCGGTGCTGTTCATGGCGATCGTTATCGGACTCGCACGCGTATTCCATTCCCGTTCCGAACCGGATGAACTTTCCGCGTCGAACGAAGGCCATGCTGTACTGGACACATGAGCGAGTGGAGCGAGCGATTCATGTGCCAGCGCGCGTTGCGCATGCCGGAGCCGAGCGCCAGCGAGGCGTAGGCATGAGCAACATCCCAGTCATCGTCGACCGGGCCGGATTATGGGACGCCGAGGCCCTCAGCGACGTTGCGGCCGCGACCTTTCCGCTCGCATGCCCGCCGCACGCAACCCCGGAGGATATCGAGATCTTCATAACCGAGGTGCTCTCCGGTGAACGCTTCGGCGAGTACCTGACCGACCCCACCCGCATCGTCCTCAAGGCGGTCACGAACGGCGATATCGTCGGCTACGCGATGTTGCACTACGGCGATCCGGCCGACCCCGAGGTCGCCAAGGCGGTCGACCTGCGGCCGGTCGTCGAGATCAGCAAAATGTACGTGCTGCCGGGCCACCACGGGGCCGGGGTGTCGAAGGCGCTGATGAATGCCGCGCTCGAGCGCGGGCGCGAAGACGGTGTGGCGGGGGTGTGGCTGGGCGTGAACCAGGAAAACGTGCGCGCCCAGCGGTTCTACCGCAAGCACGGGTTCGAGCGGGTCGGCAGCAAAACCTTCCTGGTCGGCAGTCAGTTGCATCACGACTTCGTCATGCGGCTGGTTTTCTGAGCCGAATCAGTCCAGGAATTCGATCAGCGCGGCATGGAAGGCCGGATCTACCACGGCCATCAGATGATCACCGGGGACCACCCGCAACGTGCCGTCGGGTAGCGCGGCGGCGAGGCGCTCCGGCTCGGCCGCGAACGGGTCCTTATCCCCCGCCAGCACCAAGCTCGGCATCGTGATGTCGGCCAGGGATTTGATCGGCTCCTCGTCCAGTCCGGTCGCAACCGCCTCGATGGCGTCGCGATCGGCGCGCACCGCATCGGCGAGAACCCGGAACATCATCGCGATCGGCGGCGCGCCCGCACCAGCACCACGCATGGCAGTGCGCAGGTCGTCGATATCGATGACGCGCCGATCGACGCCGCCGCAGTCCAGCACCCCGGAGCCGATGCCACCGAACGCCAGTTTCGCCACCCGCCGGTCCGCGCCCGCTACCAGCAGTGAAATGATCGCGCCCATCGAATAGCCCACCTGCACAACGCGATCGAAACCGAGTTCGTCGTAGAGCGCACTGACATCGCGCGCCATCCCCGCCCACGTGTAGCGGGCCGCATCGTGCGGTTTCTCGGAACGGCCGTGCCCGCGCGCGTCCAGAGAGACCACGGTGCGCCCGGCGGCCTGTAGCGCGCCGACCACGCCGGTGCCCATCCAGTTGGCATTCGTATCGGCGACCACCCCGTGCTGCAAAACGACCGGAATGCCTTCGCCCTCCCACACGCGGTAGTTGAGCTCCAGTCCGTCCCAGGTCGTGAACTTCGTCATGTCCGGATCGTAGTGGTACCGATCCGAGGGTTGACATGTTCTATTTGTTCAGTATTTACTGAACATATCGGTCTTTACGGAACATGTAGGACCTGAAACCCTCTCGAAGGAGTCTCAATGACCACCGCCGCGATCCGCGCCGAGGGCCTGACCAAGCACTACGGCAGGCATGTCGCACTCACCGACCTGCACCTGGAGGTCGGCCAGGGCGAGGTGTTCGGGTTCCTCGGCCCCAACGGTGCGGGCAAGTCCACAACCATCCGCATTCTGCTGGATCTGATCCGGCCGACCGCGGGACGCGTGGAGGTATTCGGCGTCGAGCCACGGGTCGGCGGTGCGGAACTACGCAAGCGCATCGGCTACCTGCCGGGCGAACTCGAGATCGAGGGCCGCAATACCGCGCGCGAATTGCTCGGATTCCTGGCCGATCTGCGCGGCACCGTCACCCCGAAGCGAATCATCGAACTCGCCGAACTGCTCGATCTCGACCTGTCCAAGAAGGTCGGTGCGATGTCCAAGGGCAATAAGCAGAAGGTCGGCATCATCGCCGCGTTCATGCACAATCCGGACCTGCTGATCCTCGACGAACCCACCTCCGGCCTGGATCCGCTACTGCAGCAACGCTTTCTGGATCTGGTCGCCGAGGCCAAGCGGAACGGGCAGACGGTGTTCATGTCCTCGCACATCCTCAGCGAGGTGCAGCAGAGCGCCGATCGCGCGGTCATCATGCGCGCGGGCCAATTGCTCGGCACCGAGAATGTCGAGGATCTGCGGCGGCGTTCGCCACGCTCGGTCGAATTGGTATTCGGCGAGAACGTTTTCGCCGACGACTTCGCCAAGCTGCCCGGCGTGCGCGAGCTGACCATCGAGGGAACTACCTTGCGCTGCACCACCGAAGGCGAGGTCGACGGTCTGTTCAAAATGGCTGCGAAGTACCCGCTGGTCAGCGTGCTGTCCACCGAACCGGATCTCGAGCAGATCTTCTTCAGCCTGTACGGCCGCTGATCTCCCCAACTGTTTATCGCACAGGAGAATTCGTCATGACTCGTTCGGTCTTCACCCAGACATTGCGGGAGCAGCGCCGCGGCCTGATCGGCTGGTCGATCGGCTTCGCCATCGTCCCGATGATGTATCTGCCCTCCTACCGATCGCTGAAGGAGCAGGGCTCGCTCGATATCAAGCAGAACCGGATGTACGAAGCCATGGGCGTCAGCGATTTCGCCAGCGCCAGTGGGTATTTGAACGCGACGGTGTACTCACTGATGGGTCTGCTGCTGATGCTCATCTTCGCGGTCACCTTCGCCAGCCGTTCGGTGGCGCAGGAGGAGAACGGGATGCTGGATCTGCTTCTCGCACAACCGATCAACCGCGTGAACTTGCTACTGCAGCGGTTTGCCGCGCTGGCCGTGCAGACCTCGATCGCCACCACCGTGCTCACCCTGAGCGTCATCGCGGGAGCCGATAGCGGCGGGCTCGACGTACCCACCGGCAATATCCTGGCCGCCAGCGCGGGGCTCGGCTTGCTGGCACTGGTCGTCGGCACGATCACGCTGCTGGTCGGCGCGGCCACCGGAAAGCGTTCGGTGACACTGGGTTCGGCGTCGCTGGTCGCGGTGGCGGGCTACCTGGCCAACAACCTCGGCGGTGACTTCGTTCGCAAGCTGTCGCCCTTCTACTGGGCCAATGGCGGCACGCCGCTGGTGACCGGCTGGAACGGCATCCATTTGGTAGTGCTGGTGATCGTGGCCGCCGTGGCCCTGGTGCTGGCGCTGGGCGCCTTCGATCGCCGCGATCTGGCGGTCTGACCGACCCGAACGGGGCGGACCGACACGGTCCGCCCCGTTTACCGCTATCCGCGTCTTGGAAGGGATACTTCTCCGATGGGCACCACCGACAACGAGCAGACCACCGCGCCGACCGCGCAACAGCTGGCATTCGTGGAGGAGCTCGCGCTCGTACTCGAGCGGATGGGCCTGGTCCGGATGGCGGGTCGGGCCGCGGGGTGGTTGCTGGTCAGCAATCCGCCGGAGCAGACCTTCGGCCAGATCGCCGAGGCACTCCAGGCGTCCAAGGGTTCCATCTCCTCCGCATTGAAGACGCTGGTCACCATGCGCTGGGTGGACAAGATCTCCAAGCCGGGCGACCGCAAGGACTACTACTCGATCCGGCCCGGGGTGCTGCCGGAGCTGACCCGCCAGCAGAGCGGGATGTACAACGATCTCACCAATATGACCGCACGCGGGCTCGCACTCTTCGACAACCCGGATGGTGCCGACGCCGCACGGGTGCGGGATATGCACGAGTTCTTCGTGTGGATGGGCAAGGAGATGCCCGCATTGATCGATCGCTGGTACGTGGACCATCCGTCCTGAGCCGTCGGGCACAATCGGCCGAGCCCGAAATCGGCTGCGTGACAGCCTGAATCAGGCGAGCAGCTTCGCCTGCAACGCAGCAACCTCACTGGTCGTGAGTTTCAGACCGTTGCGGATGTAGTTGTCGAAACTCCCGTAGGTCCGGTTCGCCTGGTCGAAGGCGGCGTCCAGCCACGCGGCCGAGACACCGTTGAGCGGATCGTTCGGGCTGGCATTGCGGTACTGATTGGATAGCAGGTAATCCTGCGTCACGGTATCGCGGTCGACGCCGAGGATGGTCAGCAGGACCGCGGCGGTCCAGCCGGTGCGGTCCTTGCCCGCGGTGCAGTGGAACAGGACGGCACCGTCGGTGTCGATGATGTCGCGCAGCACCGAGGCGAAGGCCTGATTCGCCCCTGGCGCGGTGATGAACGCCCGGTACAGGTCGTCGCCGCCGGTGAGCGTGGTGACCAGGGTCTGCGGCGGGGCCTGGCCGATGACATCGACCCAGTTGGCCGCCGCACCCAGTGGGAGGCGGTCTGCGGCGATGGTGCGCTCGTAAACGGTGCGCAGATCGTCGACGACCCGCACCCGACGCTCGCTCAGCACGGCCAGATCGGCCGGAGTCGCATTATTGAGCTGACCGGTGCGGTAGACCAGCCCCGTGCGCACCCAGTGGCCGTCGGTGGTGCGGTAGCCGCCCGCATCGCGGCCGTTCTGCACGCCCTGCAGGTTCAGCGAACGGTCGAAGGTGACCGCGTCGGCGACACCGACCGGATCGGCCAGTGCAATGCCTGCCACCGGCCCGAAGGCGACGGCGAGACCGGCGGCCAGTGCCACCGGGACTCGAAGGGTACGACGGACCATGACGGCGCTCCGATCATCGACTGCAGGACTATTCCCCCGACCCCCTCTGGGCCAGCGACTACGCCGCGACCTCGAAGCGCGACAGCGCCAGCAGACGCGAAATCGCACGCAGGTACTTCTTTCGATACCCGCCGTCGAGCATCTCCTTGGAGAAGATCTCATCGAGCTTCGCACCGGAAACGGTCACCGGCACGCTCGCGTCGTAGAGCCGGTCGGCGAGCACGACGATGCGCAGCGCGACCGCCTGATCGGTCACCGGATGCACATTCGAGATGTACACCGACGACACCCCGGAGATCAGCGCACCGTACTTGGACGGGTGCAGCGTGCTCAGGTGCTTCAGCAGCGCGTCGAACTCGTCGAGCGTGGAACCCGCTGTGGCAGCGGCCCGTTCGGTGAGCAGCTCGGGCGAGGTGGGCTCGGGCGCGGGCGGCAGATCGCGGTGCCGGTAGTCCGGACCGTCGACGCGTACGGCCTCGAAGATCGAGCCGAGCTTCTTGATCTCGCGCAGGAAGTCCTGGGCGGCGAAGCGCCCCTCACCCAGTTGGCCGGGCAGAGTGTTGGAGGTTGCGGCGATCGAGACACCGCGCGCGGACAGCTCGGTCAGCAGCCGCGAGACCAGCATGGTGTCGCCGGGATCGTCGAGTTCGAATTCGTCGATGCACAGCACGCTGTTCGCCGCGAGCCGCTCGAGGGCATTGTTGAAGCCAAGTGCGCCAACGA
Organism: Nocardia sp. NPDC004604; assembly: GCF_040609795.1. Taxonomy (NCBI): domain Bacteria; kingdom Bacillati; phylum Actinomycetota; class Actinomycetes; order Mycobacteriales; family Nocardiaceae; genus Nocardia; species Nocardia sp. NPDC004604. The sequence goes on along the minus strand of NZ_JBEXLC010000001.1, from coordinate 74,340 downwards.
GATTGGTGAGTTCACCGAAGGTGCCGAAGGACTTCGGCGCGGGGGCGCTGTGAAAGATGGAGGCGAGCAGGTGGGTCTTGCCGACGCCGAAGCCGCCGTCGAGGTAGAGCCCGGCACCGCTGATCTGCTTCTTCTTCCCGAACAGGCTCTTCTTATTGGCCGCCTGGTGGATCTTGGCGACCTGCCCGGCGAAATCCTCGGCCTTGCAGACCGCGGCTGCCTGGCTCGGCTCCTTCGGGTCCGGAATGTAGGAGGCGAAACTGACCTCGTCGAACATGGGCGGTGGCACCATCTGGGCGACCAACTGGTCCGCCGGAACCTCCGGATGGCGATCGACAAGGCGTTCTTGCATGGTCGAAGCCTAATGACGTGGTGTGATCTTCTTTCATGCAGCGTATCCACAATGCGATCCAGCTCACAGGACTGAGCCGCGACAACCTGGCGGACCTGTATGCCTACCCTACCGATCCCCAGGTTCCTTGGGTTCGGGCCAATTTCGTCGCCAGCATCGACGGGTCGGCTACCAGCGGCGATCTCTCCGAGGGACTCGGTACCCCCGCCGACAAGACCGTCTTCACGATCTTGCGCGAACTGGCCGACGTGATCGTGGTCGGCGCCGGTACCGCGCGTGCGGAGAACTACGGCGGCGCGCGGACCGATCCGCAACTGCGACGCGCCCTCTACGACCGCGGTATCGGCGGCCATCGGGACGGTGCACCGCCACCGATCGCGGTGGTCACCTCGAGCGCCGCGCTGGATCCGGGCGCGCGGCTGTTCACCGAGACCGCCGTGCCGCCGTTGATCATCACGACCAGCACCGCGCCAGCGGATCGCAAACAGCAACTCGCCGATGCGGGCGCGCGGGTCGTCGAGGCGGGCGGCGTCGCGATCACCCCGCAGGAACTGCTCAGCGCACTGGCCGACCTCGGACTGCGGCGCGTGCTGTGCGAGGGCGGACCGCATCTGTTCGGTGAACTGCTGGCAGCGGATGCGGTCGACGAACTGTGCCTCACCACCGCGCCGGTGCTCGTGGGCGGTACGGCCCGACGAATATCGCTGTCCGCGCACGAGTTCCGCATGCCGATGGTGCGCAGGCACATCCTCCTCGACGACGACGGCACGATGCTGACTCGTTGGACCCGCCGATGATTGCTGTAGCGACCGAACGCACCGACCGCGCGATACCTGCGCATGGGCGGTCGCGCCGAACCACACCGCACCGCATCTACGCCTGCTTTGTGAAACAACCGCACGAACCTGGCAGGCTGTAGCGCATGCACTGGACTCGGGCCGTCGTGCTGGCCTCGACACTCTCGATCATGATCGCCGGATGCGGTGCGGGCCCTTCTGATCGCCCCGGCGTTGCCGTCGAGCGCGCCCCCCAGGGCGGTGCTGGCCCGCACCCGACCACGGCCATCGCGCCGCCGCCGGCGGCCGGTGTCCCCAAAACCGATCTGACCTGGCGCGATTGCACCACGCCGACGCTCGATCTGCTCGGTCTCGGCCCCGCGCCGTCCGGTCTGGTCCTGGACTGCGCCGAATACACCACACCGATCGACTCGACCGGCGGCGTGCTCGGCAACTTCCGCACCGGCGCCATGCGGGCCCGGCTGCCGCAGACCCCGACCGATGTCGCGCCGCTGGTCATCACCTCCGGCGCGGACCGGTCCTCCACCGCCACGTTGGCCGGGCTCGCGGTCGGCGCGGGTAACGGTCTGCTGGCCAGTCGCCCGATCGTCGCGGTGGACCGGCGTGGTCTCGGCACATCGCAGCCGATCGACTGTATGCCCATCGATGCCCGCCGCGGCCTGGCCGATAACGGGCAATTCGGGCCGGGTGCAAGTGATCCGGTCGACGCGGTGACCGGATTCAGCCAGGACGCCACCATCGCCTGCCGCGATTTCCTGCAGCCCTATGAGGGCACCTTCGACGCACCGCACGCCGCCGACGACATCGAACAGCTGCGCAGGCAGTGGCAGGTCGACCGGATCGACCTGCTCGGTTCCGGTAACGGCGCGAAGGTCGCGCTCAGCTACGCGCGCAAATTCGGCGACCATCTGGCGCGCCTGGTCCTCGATTCGCCGGAGGCCGTTGGGACCGACGCGGTCACCCGAACCGAACAGCATGTCCAGGGCGCGGAGGCGGCGGTAACGGCATTCGCCCAGCGCTGCACCGGGATCGGCTGCTCACTCGGCCCGGATCCGCGCGCCGCGATCATCGATCTCGTGCGCAAGGCGGGCAGCGGCGGACTCGGTGACATTTCAGCGAATGCGTTGCTGACCGGGCTGTCCGGATTCCTCGCCGGTCCGCGCGACCAATCCGCGCGGATCGCCGAACTGGCCGACGCGCTCTCGGCGGCCGGACGCGGCGATCGCGGACCGCTCGGGACGCTGATCCAGCGCGAATCCGCCGCCACCGCGGCCGACGGCCAGTTCGTCAACCGCTGCACCGATAACCAGCTGCCACCGAGCCCGACCAAGGCCAAGGAGCTCACCGATACCTGGGGCACGAAATATCCGGTCTTCGGCAGGTCGGCGGCGATCGCCATGCTGGCCTGTGTCGCCTGGCCGGTCAGTGCCGCGCCGCCACTGCCGGAGAAGCTGGACCTGCCCGTCCTCATCCTCGGCGGGGTCGCGGATCCGATGGTCGGCAATGGCGGCCAGGCCTCGGTCACCGGTGCGCTCGGCGCCGCTGGCGCGCGTAAGGCCGCGATCGCTTGGCAGGGTTGGGGACATCCGGTTTTCGCCCATTCCGGTTGTGCGCAACGGGCTCTCGTCGACTACCTGAAGGAGGCCAAGCTCCCCGCCGACGGCACCGCATGCCCGGCATGAGCGAGCCGAGCGTCGGCACAGCCCACTAGGGAAAATGACGAAGCCGAGAGATACGGGCACGGTCATGATCCCCTAACGTCGGCGCGCCAGGTAGGTCCAGGCAACCGTCACGAGCGGATCCGGTGTACCGTGCCCCAGTGTTACTTCGACAGCTCGAGCCTCGCACCGCTCGCACCACCGCCGAGGTGATCAAGTTCGCACTCTGGCCCCTCGCGGTCATGACTGTGCTCAATCGGGTCTTCATCAAGGCCGTCAACGGGTTCATCACCGATGACTTCAAACCGGTCTACAACGCCTCGCTGGCGTTTCTCAACCACCGGCCGGTCTACACCGCGAACTACGATCTGGTGGATCCGCACTACCTGTATCCGCCCAGCGGCACCCTGCTGATCGCACCGCTGGCGCTGATCGACCCGGAGAAGTCGCGCTGGTGCTTCATTCTGTTGAACGCGGCCGCCATCATCCTGGCCTGGTATCTGCTGCTCAAGCTGTTCAAGTTCACTCTCTCCTCGATGGCGGCGCCGATCCTGCTGCTGGCCATGTTCAGCTCCGAAACCGTCATCAACACACTGGTTTTCACCAATGTGAACGGGTGCGTGCTGCTGGCCGAGGTGGCCTTCATGATGCTGCTGCTCGCGCGGCGGGATCTGTGGGCCGGTGCGATATTGGGCTTGAGCATCGCGGTGAAACCGACGCTGGCACCGCTGGTATTGATCGCGGCGGCCCGTGGGCAGTGGAAGGTCTTCTACACCGCCATCGGCGTGCCGCTGGCGCTGACCGCGATCGCTTGGCCGCTGGCGGCCGATCCGGACAAATTCTTCACCAGGACCGCGCGCTATCTGTCCGATCCGCGCGACTATTTCAACAGCGCGATCGTCGGCAATGCCGCGTACTACGGGTTGCCGCTGTGGCTGACCTGGGGCATCCGCATTCTGATGGGCGTACTGGTGCTCATCTCGCTGTGGCTGCTCTACCGCTACTATCGCGACGATGAGCTGTTCTTCGTGGCCACCGCCTCCGGCGTGCTGATGACCGCGTTGTTCCTGCTCAACTCGCTCGGGCAGATGTACTACTCGATGATGCTGTTCCCGCTGCTGATGTCGGTGGTGCTGCGCAATTCGGTCATGCGGAACTGGCCCGCGTGGCTGGCGGTATTCGGATTCATGTCCTACGACAAGTGGCTCTCCGACCGCTGGCAGGGGCTGGGGCGCAACGTGGAATACCTGCGGATAACCTTCGGCTGGGGCCTGCTGCTGATCGTCATCGCCTGCGTGCTCGGCGACCGGTACCTGGCGGCGCGGCGCGAAGGTCGGCTGCAGTTCGGGATCGATCCGGAGTGGATGCGATCGCCGGAGTCGCCGGATGCGGTCGTAGCGGCACCGTACCGGGTCGCAGCAGATTCCGGTGCGCACGCGGACACCGCCGACGACTCGGTCGTGAACGGCCGGGAGACCGAGCAGTCCGAATTGCGGGCCGAACCGCAGCCGAGCGCGGTGAAGTAGCGACCAGTGGGCCAGAACCGGGGTTTTGGCCCACGACTGCGGGGTCGCGAGGGGCATTGCGTCGGAAACCTATTAGCGTGGAGCAATGAGTTCCGACGCCGACACGTCCCTACCCGCGCCGCGCATCCAGCTGACTCCACAGGAGTGGAAGGCCAAGCTGAATCTGGAGGAATACGCGGTGCTGCGACAGGCCGCGACCGAACGCCCGTTCACCGGCGAGTACACCGACTCCAAGACCGAAGGGGTCTATGTGTGTCGGGCGTGCGGTGCCGAATTGTTCCGCAGCACCGAGAAATTCGACTCGCACTGCGGGTGGCCGTCATTCTTCGATCCGGCGAAATCCGAGGCGGTCATCCTGCGATCGGATGACACGCTCGGCATGCATCGGGTCGAAGTGCTGTGTGCGAACTGCCACAGCCACCTCGGCCACGTCTTCGAGGGCGAGGGATACAACACGCCCACCGATAAGCGCTATTGCATCAACTCCATCGCCCTGCAGCTGCACCCCTCGGGCAGTGCAGCGGAGTAGAACGGCTGCCGCGCTCAGCGAAAGATACAGACCGACCGGCTTGTTGCGCATGCCCCGAAATCCTGGGGCATGCGCGGCCGCCACCCCCGCTCCGGCTCGCCGAGGGGCATGGATCAGGGCAGGGCGGCGATGAGCTTGTCGATCTCGACGCGGGGACCGGTGAAGAAGGGGACCTCCTCGCGGACGTGCAGGCGGGCCTCGGTGGCGCGCAGATCGCGCATCAGGTCGACGATGCGGTGCAGCTCCGGGGCCTCGAAGGCGAGGATCCACTCGTAGTCACCGAGCGCGAAGGAGCTCACGGTGTTGGCGCGCACATCCGGATAGCCGCGCGCGGCCTTGCCGTGGTCGGCCAGCATCTTGCGACGCTCATCGTCGGGCAGCAGGTACCACTCGTAGGAGCGCACGAACGGGTACACGCAGATGTAGTTGCCGGGGTCCTCACCGGCCAGGAACGCCGGGATGTGGCTCTTATTGAATTCGGCGGGCCGGTGCAGCGCCACATTGCTCCACACCGGAGCGCTGGCCCGGCCGAGTTCGGTGGTGCGCCGAAAGTCCGCGTACGCCGCCTGCAGATCCTCGACCCGCTCGGCATGCGACCAGATCATGAAGTCGGCATCGGCGCGCATCCCCGCGACGTCGTAGATACCGCGCACTACGATCTCCCGCTCGGCGAGCCCATCGAAGAATGCCCGCGCCTCCTTGATGGCACCTTCACGGTCGTCCCCCAACACCCCCGGCTGCACCTGGAACACCGAGAACATCAGGTAGCGAATGGTGGAGTTGAGTGCTTGATAGTCGAGTCGCGCCATGATTCCTATCGTGCCACTGCGGGCGGTCAGGGTGTCCGCGTGGGCTGTCGTCGCCGCGGGTGGTTGCCGATTGTGCGCCGCCTGCGGCGCATGAGCATGGCTGGCGCGCGGTCACATCGGGCCCCGGCGCGCCGCCATGATCACCGCCGCTGCTACACCGGGCAGACATCCAGCCGCCAGTCGGTCGGGGTGAACTGCTCGATATGGACGCGCTCCTCGGGCACGCCCGCGGTGTGCAGTTGGGTGCGTACCGAGTGCAGGAATTCGGTCCCGCCACAGACGTGGATATCGGCGTCGGCGGGCAGATCTACCTGCGACAGGTCGATCAGGCCCAGGTGCGCGCCCTCGGTTGTCTCTTGGTACCAGAATTCGAGCGTGGCGCACTGGAGCCGAGTGCCGAGTTCGAGCAGGCGCTCTCGCAACGGATGGGTTTGCGGAGAACGGTCCGCGTGCAGCACGACGGTATGCCGGTCCGGCGTGTTCGCGGCGAGGTGTTCGAGAATTCCGAGCATCGGGGTCGCGCCGACGCCCGCGGAGATCAGCACCAGTGGTGTGGTCGCGTCGGTATCGATGACCAGATCGCCGAACGGGAGGGTGACCTGCAGCGCGTCGCCGGGGCGCACAGTGTGATGCAACCACGACGACACCTCGCCCGCCGGGCAGCCGCCGGTGGCGTCGATCCGCTTCACCGCGAACGACAGTGTGCCGTCGCCCGGGGCATTGATCAGGCTGTACTGACGCAGCTGGCGGGCGCCGTCGGGCAGGTGCACGCCGACCGAAATATATTGGCCCGGCACGAAACTCGGCAGTGGCGCGGACGGGTCGGCGGATTCGACGGTGAACACCGCGATACCGGATGGGTCGTCGGCGCGGGCAACGACGGTCACGTCCCGGAACACATCGCCGGGCTCGACCCCGGCGGCCACGTAGAGCTGCTTCTCCAGGTCGATCAGCGCGTCGGCCATCAGCCAGTACACCCGGTCCCAGGCCGCAGCCACCGGTTCGGTGACGACATCCGAGCCGAGTACTTCCACGATTGCGGCGAACAGATTGTCGTGCACGAGCTGGTACTGCTCGGCGGTGACACCGAGCGAGGCGTGCTTGTGGCCGATCCGCGCGAGCATGGCGGCCGGATGCGGGAGGTCCGGGTCGACGAGATAGGTGGCGAAGGTCGCGATCGAGGCGGCCAGCGCCCGCGACTGGGAGCCCTGCGCCTGGTTGCCGCGGTTGAACAGGTCGCGGATCAGTCCGGGATGATTGCCGAAGAGAGTGCGATAGAACACCTTCGTGATTTCGTCCACCTGCGTGCCCACCAAAGGCAATGTGGCGCGGATGATCTCGGCGTGGTGCGCTTCCAGCTCCGGTTCGCTACGGACCGCGGTGTTCATGACATCTCCTTGTTCGCATATTCGCCCGCCGCTGATGTGGCGAGCAGACGCAGCAATCCGGACGTCGGCGCGGTGACGAGTTCGTCGAGGGTGTACCGATCCAATTCCCGGTAGAACGCCTCCTTGGCATCGGCCAACACCCGGCGCAACCGGCACCCGCCCACCAGCGGACACGGATGTTCGCCCTCGCAGGCGACCACTTCCCGATCGTCTTCGAGTTCCCGAATCAACCACCCGACCGATACCGCTCGACCCGCATCGGTGATGAACAGACCACCCGTGCGACCGCGCTGCGCCTGCACCAGACCGAGTTCGATCAGCCGCGAAACCGCCTTCGCCACATGATGTTCGGAGGCGTCGACCTGCCGAGCGATCAACCGAGTAGTCACCCGGCCGTCCGCCTCGTCACTCACCGCCAACCGCATGATGGCCCGCAAGCCGATATCGGTGAACCGTGAGAGCTGCATGGCCCCGACGCTACCGACGAGCAACCCCTACCACATCCCCCAGCCACGGTGTCCTTAATTACGCAATCCCGTGCGGTTTTTAGTGCAGCGACAATGCCCGATTACCCCGCGTTTCAACTCCCTGTGCGATGGGCATCACACGCCTGGCATCCCACCGCGCCCGAACCGTCGCTCAGCCCGACTCGCCAACACGCCCCTGGGCTCGCGATTTCACCGGCCACTCGGCCGACGACGCACGCCGCCGCTGGCCTGTGAGCTGGCACACCTGTCGGCAGCGTCGCGGCCACTCGGCCCAGGGGCGACCGAACGCCGGACGAAAGCGCGCGGCACCCCGCGAATCAGGGTGCGGAGAATCGGGTCAGGGTGGCGGCGACGCGGCGTGCGGCGGCGGTGCCGGAGGCCACGCACGCGGGGACGCCCACGCCGTGCAGGTAGGCACCCGCGACGGCGAGACCATCGAAATCGGCTATGGCCGACTCGATTTCGGCGATGCGGTCGTTATGGCCGGGGGCATATTGGGCGAGACCGCCGGGCCAGCGCTGGACCAGTGCGGAGGTCGGTTCGATGGTCGCGCCGGTGACTGTGGCGAGGTCCTCGGTCGCGGCGGCGATCAGGTCGGCGTCGGACCAGTACAGGGGTGAATCGTCGCCGAATTTGCCGAATGATGCTCGGACCGCAGCGGTCCCGCGCTCCGCCAGATGCGTCCATTTGCGGCTCGACAAGGTGAATGCCTTGGCGCGCAGGGGTTCTCCGGTGGCGACCAGGATCCCGGAGTTCTGGGGCAGCGCGGTGTCGCGCGGAAGACCGAGGGCCACAACGACGGATGAGGACAGCTCGATGCCAGCAGCGGCCGATGCGGCGGCGGGGGCGAACGGGCGCAGCAGGTTCGCGGTTACCGGGGCGGGAGTGGCGAGCACCACCGCGTCTACACCGCCGACCGGCTCGAGCACCCAGCCATGGGACGCGCGGACCAGCTGGGTGGCCGAGGTCGCGGTGACGAATTCCGCCCCGGATTTCGCGGCCAACGTATCCAACAGCACCCGATAGCCGTCGCGCAGACCGCCGAAGACGGGAGCGTTCGAGGGCGGCGGCATGGCGGCGGCAACCGCGTGGGTCAGGCTCGGCGCGCCATCATCGAGTGCGGCGGCGAGGGTCGGCAGCGCAGCGCGTACGCCGATGGAACGCGAACTGCCCGCGTAGACACCACCGAGCAGCGGATCGACGCTGCGTTCGACGACCTGCACGCCGAACCGGTCGGCGACCAGGCGGTAGACGTCCATATCGGCATCCGGATACCAGCCCAGCGGCCGCCGGGATTCCGTCTCGATCCGCTCGAGCGTTTCGACATCGACCAGTCCGCGCATCGATTCGGCATTCGACGGAATACCCATCAGGGTGCGTTCCGGCAGCGGATGCGCACGGCCCTGCGACCAGACCAGCGGCCGCAACCCGGCCGGAACCACCAACTGCGTTTCGAGGCCGAGTTCCCGCAGCAGTTCCGGCACCTCCGGCCGCCGCCCGACAAACGCCTCCGCCCCGAGATCCAAAGGCTCCCCGGCCAATTCGCCGGTATAGAGAATCCCACCGAGCCGCGCGGCCCGATCGATCACAACGATGTCGGCTTCCGCACCGAGCAGCACCCGCAACCGGTACGCCGCGACAAGCCCGCTGATCCCGCCCCCGACTACCGCGATTCTCATGTCGCGACCGTAGCCCTCCCGTGGATCCGCGCCGACCACGCCCCTCGCCTTCGTGACCGAGCGCACGATCGCCGGGCCGACACCGTCGGGCGCGGTCAGCGCTCGCCACGCAACTGTGCCCGAATCTCCGGTTTGAGCACCTTGCCGATCTTCGAGCGCGGCAGGTCAGGCCAGATCTCCACCTGCTTGGGAGTTTTCACCCCGCCGAGGCGTGCCTTCGTGTGCTCGCGCAGTTCGTCGGGGGTAGCGGTGCGCCCGATGTGCAGTTGGACGACGGCGGTGACCCGCTCGCCCCACTTATCGTCGGGAAGTCCGATGACCGCGCAGTCCTGGACCGCCGGGTGGGTCAGCAGCGCCTGTTCGACCTCGGCGGAGTACACATTGAATCCGCCGCTGATGATCATGTCCTTGGCCCGGTCGACGATGTAAAGGTAATTGTCGGCATCCAGGTAGCCGATGTCTCCGGTGTGATGCCAGCCGTAGCGCGACACCTCGGCAGTCGCATCCGGATTCTTGTGATACCCCGCCATGACCAGCGGGCCCCGGACCACGATTTCGCCGCGCGCACCGGCGGGGAGCAGGCGGCCCTCGGCGTCCATGATGGCCACGCGGGTGAGCGGGGTGGGTCGTCCAGCCGATGACAGTCGTTCGGTGGCAATCGAGCCGTCGGGGCGGAAGTGATCCTTCGGCGCCAGCGTGGCGACCATCATGGGTGCCTCCGACTGTCCGAACAGCTGACCCATGACCGGTCCGATCCGCTCCAGCGCCGCCGCCAGCCGGGCTGCCGACATCGGGGCCGCTCCGTACCAAAGACACTGCAGGGAACCGAGATCCGCCGTTGGTAACGCAGGATGATCCAGCAGCATATAGATCAGCGTCGGCGGCAGGAAGGTATGGGTGATCCGGTGCCGCTCGATCTGCGTAAGGAATTCACCGAGATCCGGGGTGGGCATCACGACGATCTCACCGCCGAGGGTCAGGATCGGAAAACACAGTACGCCCGCGGCGTGGGTGAGGGGCGCCAGCGCCAGATAGCGGGGCCGATGTTCGAACGGATAACTCATCAGGGTCAGTGCAGTCATCGTCTCGAGATTGTGACCGGTGAGCCGAACACCCTTCGGTCGTCCGGTTGTACCGCCGGTGCCGACCAGCATGGCGAGTTCGTCGATCGGCTCGACCTCCAACGGTTCGGCCGGACAGTCCCGCACCCAGTCGTCGAAATATGCTGCCCCTGCGATATTTCCGTCGGTACAGACCAGCGTCCGCAGCATGGGCAGCCGCGGTGCGATGGCGGAAACCAATGGCGCGAAGGCGGCTTGGAATATCAGGCAGGTGCAGTCGAAGAGCTCGAGTAGCTCTTGATTCTCCGCGGCCTCGTTGCGGGGATTGATCGGGCACCACACCGCACCGGCACGGGCGATGCCGAAAACACACGCAAAGGCCAGCGTGTCGTTCGCTGACAGGATCGCGACCCGCTCGCCGGGCCGGACCCCGGATCGCTCCAGCGCGCGAGCGATCCGCCAGGACAACTGCTGTACCTGCGCATAGGTCAGCGTGTGCCCGTTCATGGTCAGGCAGGGTGCGGTGGCGCCGAGCGAGGCACCTTTGTCGAGATAGTCGGTCAAACGCACGATAGTCCTCTACGGAAGCTGTTGTGGGAACGGCCGACTCGGACCACGGGCAGCTCCGGCCACCCATGGTCCGAGGCGCGATCAACGATGCACGGTCAGTACCGGTTCACTGACCAGTCCGAAACCGCGTAGCACGCCGAGCAGTTCGCGATGGCCGAATGCCTGGCACGCCGAAGCGAACCCGGTTCGTTTCGGCGGCGCCTGCAGCAGCGCGTTCGCGGCAAACGCCTGCAGCAGACCGGTCTGCTTGTAGTTGCAATTCCCGTAGATCACGCAGTGGGCACGGGCCAGCGGTCCGGACGCGTGCACGGAATCGAGCGAGGTATTGATGCGCGGATTCTCCCGCGGCGGCATCTCGTCCCGGACCAGGGCGGCCTGTTCGGCGAGGACGCGGTATTTCTCCTGCGCCGGAAGGTCTTTCACCTGTTCGACAACCGCCTGCACGATCTGCGGCACACCCTGCATCAACGGCCGGTTGAACACACCACCGAGCACCCTTACATTCGCCACCCGCGGATCGCGCTTGAACCACACCGGATGTGAGGTGCCGCCCCAAGGCAGTGCGAGCCCGATCTCATGCTGTCCGGGCACCACCACGTCGTAGAGTCCAGCGTCCGCGGGCCACTCCACATATTGGTTCTGCTCGAGGTAGTAGGCCTTGGACAGCGCGGCATTGACCAGAATCGTCTTCGTGGATGCGACCGTCGGGAAGCCCTTCCAGAAGACCTGGATATCGAGTGTGTCCAGGCCCGGGGTTTCCAGGCAGATATTCGCGGCGATCTCCCCCGTGGTGTACATCTGCGCGACTCCGGGTGCGAGCAGCAGACCCTGCGCGGCCATCTCGGCACCGTATTGCTCATCGCAGTCGATCAGCCAATCCTGTTCACCGGTGGTGTCGAGGTAGTGGGTCCCCGCGGCCACACAGGCCCGCACCACCTCATGTCCGTACTGCGAGAACGGGCCGACGGTATTGCAGACAACGGCGGCGCCGCGAAACAGCTCGGTCAGCGGCCCGACCTCATGTGCGACTTCGACGACCTCGTGCTCGACGGTGTCGATGCCGGGAATCTTGTCGACCGCCTCTTGCAGCCGGGACTTGTCCCGGCCCGCGGCAACGAACGGAATATTGAACTCGCGCAGGTATTCACACACCAGTCGGCCGGTGTATCCGGATGCCCCGTAGACGACGACGGGCTTATCGGTACTCATCAGATCTCGAACCTTTCGCTGTCTCGGAAACTCACATGCCCATGCCGCCGTCGACCGGCAGACCCGCGCCGGTAATGAACCGAGCGGCGTCGGAGGCGAGGAAGACCACCGCGTCGGCCATATCGGCGACCTCACCGAGGCGCCCCTGCGGGGTCTGCTCGACCACCGCACCGACGGCGGCTTCCGCACTGGGGAACAATCCGATCCGGGCGACATCGTCGGCGAGTTGGGCACCCATCGCGGTCGGGACGAGTCCGGGATAGACACAGTTCACGCGCACGCCATAGCCGAGCTTGCCGGACTCCATCGCCGCGACCCTGGTCAGCCGATCCACCGCGGACTTGGTCGCCGAGTAGACCGAAATACCTGGAAAGGCGATCGTTGCGGCGACCGAAGCAATGTTCACGATCGCACCACCCCGCCCCGCCGCACCGCCCGGCCGCATCGCGCGCAACGCGTGTTTGATACCCAGTGCCGTGCCGAGCACATTCACCTCGAGCATCCGGCGCACCTGTTCCGGATCGAGATCGACAACGAGGCTGGTGATTTCGACTCCGGCGTTGTTCACCACGATGTCCAGGCCGCCCAGTGCGGCGACAGTGTCGGTGACCGCCTGGGCCCAACGCGCGTCATCGGTGACATCGAGGGGCACGAATTCGGCCGTCGCACCGGTCGCCCGCAACGCTTCGACGGTGTCCTTGCCGAGATCCTCGCGCACGTCGCCGATCGCGACCGCCGCCCCGGCACGGGCCAGTGCCTCGGCCATTCCGGCACCAAGCCCTCGCGCGCCGCCAGTTACCAGGGCCGTGCGCCCGGTCAGGTTGTACCCACTCATCGGGCATCTCCTCCTCGAGATGGTCCATTCGGCTTTCGGTCTCATCCGGCACTCCGACCCGATGCGACGTGGATCACAGTGTGCTCGTGTTCTTGACAACCGTCAAGATTTTCCATGACAGTCGTCAAGATTTTCTTACACGATCGTCAAACCAGCTGGTCGCCCAATACCGGTACCGCGATACACTGGGCGAATTCACAAGATGCGGATGCGGTGACGGAGAGAAGCCACGATGACCGAAATCGTCGAGACCAGGCGGAATCGCATCGCGCGCCGACAGGTCGATAAGTTCGGCGAGCGGCGCGCTCAGCTGGCCGCCGCGGCCCTGCACACCCTCGCCGAACTCGGCTACGCACGCACCAGCTTGCGGGAGATCGCTCAGAAATCCGAGTTCACCCACGGGGTGCTGCACTACTACTTCAACGACAAGGTCGAGCTGATCACCCACGCGGTGCGGCAGTACGAGCAGGTGTGCGTCACCCGTTATGACGACATCGTCGCCACCGCGACAACGGCCGAACAGCTACGAACGGACTTCGGCGCGGCGATGGCGACCACCCTGGACGCCGACGCACCGCTGCACCGGCTCTGGTACGACCTGCGCAACCAGAGTCTGTTCGAGGAGTCCTTCCGCGATGACGTGCTCGAGATCGACAGTCACCGCGAGGAGATGATCCGCAACGTCGTAGACCGCTTTGCCGAGTTGTCCGGTCGCCCTCTCCTGATCCCCTCGACCACGGCCTACGCCATATTCGACGGCCTGTTCCAACAGGCACTGCTGCACAAACTCGCCGGGCAGATCGATGCCGCCGACAATCTCCGCACCGAGGCCGCGGGTCTGCTGGATGTGGTGGTCGGACAGGGCAGGCCCTAGCCGGTCCCGCTGCGGCGCGTCGGCTCTCGTCTACGGAATCGTCAAACCTCACCCGAGATGATCAGGTCCACATGGTCACGGGTGCGATCGGCGGCGAAGTGGGCGTCTTCGGCGGCCATCCACCGCTCCCACAGCGGCAGCGTGTGCGCACCATCGCGATCGAGTCCGCGTGCCAGGCACACTGCGCGCGGGGTGTCGATCCACACTGCCAGGGTCGATCGATCGCGGACGGCGGCCCGAGCCGCGGAGACGCCTTCGAGGACGAGCACGCCCCCGGGCGCGACGTCGTGCCATTCGCCCAGGGCTCGCTTGTTCCAGTCGTAGCGCTGGTATCGACCGGCGCGTCCATTGACGATCGGCTGGAGCACCTGTTGCTCGAGCCGAGGCCACCACGGGAGCTCATTGTTCCCCTTGGCGAAGTCGTCGGTGTGCACGACCCGCGCATCACACCGCGCCGCCAAAGACGCTGCGAACGTTGACTTTCCGGCCCCACCCGGCCCGTCCACCGCCACCAGCCGCGTCGATCCGAGCCGCGCTGCACCGGCCGCGACCCGACCGACGATCTCCTCGATCGCCGGACTGGGCTCGCCCGGCGGCGCGGACAGAGGTAGGCCACTCGGTCGAGGATCCGCGCCCATGACCAGCTAGGTCACAGTTCGTGAACGAGTTGCACCAGCGCGGTGAGCACACCCGGATCGGTTTCGGGCAGCACACCGTGCCCGAGGTTGAAGATATGACCGGCCGCACCCATGGTGATCGCCTCATCGGCCTCGTGCGCGATGCGCCGCGCCTCGGCCTCGATCGCGGCGGATCCGGCGAACAGCACGGCGGGATCCAGGTTGCCCTGCAAGGCCTTTCCTGGTCCGACTCGGCGCACCGCCTCGGTCAGTGGCACCCGCCAGTCGACACCGACGACATCGGCGCCCGCCTCACCCATCGCACCGAGCAGTTCCCCGGTCCCGACCCCGAAGTGGATCCGGGGCACGCCGGCCGCGGCGACCTCGGCGAAGACCCGCTCCGAATGCGGCAGCACGAATTCGCGATAGTCGGCAAGCGACAGCGCCCCGGCCCAGGAATCGAACAATTGCACCGCGTCGACACCGGCGGTCAGTTGCGCCTGCAGGAACGCGACGGTGATATCGGTCAGGATGCCGAGCAGTTCGTGCCAGGTCGTCGGATCGGCGTGCATCATCGCCTTGGTGCGCTCGTGGTTCTTACTCGGACCACCCTCGACCAGATACGACGCAAGCGTGAACGGCGCACCGGCAAATCCGATCAGCGGCGTCTCGCCGAGCGCGTCGGTCAGCAGCCGCACGCCGTCGGTAACCGCGCCCACCTCTTCGGGCCGCAGCCGAGGCAGCGCCCGCACATCCGCGATGGTCCGCACCGGCGATGCGATCACCGGCCCGACACCGGCGACGATATCGAGGTCGATGCCCGCGGCCTTCAATGGAACGACGATATCGGAGAACAAGATCGCCGCATCGACACCGTGACGCCGGATCGGCTGCATGGTGATCTCACACACCAGCTCTGGATCGAAGCAGGACTCGAGCATCCCGATGCCCTTGCGCAATTCGCGGTACTCGGGCAGCGACCGTCCGGCCTGACGCATGAACCACACCGGCCGACGGGTGGGTTCGGCGCCGGTGGCGGCGGCCAGGAACGGGGCATCGGTCAACCGGCGGCGGGTGTGAGTGCTCATCACCGCTATCGTATGCGGGCTCGCGCCCCGCCCCCGCGCGGCCGGGTGCCGGGTCACCGAAGGGCGATGTTCGCCCGCTCGGAGCGGGAATCCGGCGCGCCTCCGACCGCCCCGGGCGCACAAGGTCTACCGTCGGTTGCGTGACACCGCTCGACTTTCGCGACGGAGCCGCACCGACCGAAGGACCCAACGGCGAGCCAGCTCAGTTTCGCGCCGCGGTCGATGCGATGGGTACCGCAACTGTGCACCCTCGAATCGAGCTGGCACCGATCCGCCCCCCACAACGCCTGGCACCGTATTCCTATGCACTAGGCGCGGAAGTCACACATCCCGAAACCACTGTGGTACCGATCGATTCCGAGGGCGATGCCTTCGGCAGGCTGATCCTGCTGCACGATCCCGACGGTGACGATGCCTGGCACGGTGTATTCCGTCTGGTCGCCTATATCCAGGCCGATATCGATGCCGCGCTCGCCACCGACCCGCTGCTGCCCGAGGTCGCCTGGAGCTGGCTGGTCGACGCGCTCGAGTCCCGTGGCGAGCCGTTCACCGCGCTCGGCGGCACCGTCACCTCCACCAGTTCGGTGCGCTACGGCGATATCGCCGGACCCCCGCGCGCGCACCAGCTGGAACTGCGCGCCTCCTGGACCGCGATGACCACCGAGATGCGCCCACATGTGGAAGGCTTCTGCGAAGTACTCGCCTATGCGGCCGGTTTGCCGCCCGCCGGAATCACACATCTGCGGCCGGAGTCCTATACCAGCAACGACCACACCTGATCGCCACGTAAAGTTCAGGTTTATGTCGGTAGCAGACGAGTCCGAACCGAGCAACACCGCCGAAGACAGCACAGCCGAACCGCTGCTCGTGCCTGCCGAAGGTGTGCCTCCCGTGCTCGTCACCGCCGCCGCGGTCGCCGATGCCGCCGCCCGCCTCGCCGCGGGCACCGGACCGCTGGCCGTGGACGCCGAGCGCGCCTCCGGATTCCGGTACTCGGCCCGCGCCTACCTCATCCAGTTGCGGCGCGCGGGATCGGGCACCTTCCTGATCGATCCGATCCCGGTCACCGACGCACTCGCACCGCTGGCCGAAGCGATCAACGAACTGGAATGGGTGCTGCATTCGGCGGACCAGGATCTGCCCGGACTCGCCGAACTCGGACTGCGGCCCGCGCGCCTGTTCGACACGGAATTGGGCGGCAGGCTGGCCGGCTTCGAACGCGTCGGACTGGCGGCGATGGTGGAGCGACTGCTCGGCCGCGCCCTGCGCAAGGGTCACGGCGCGGCCGACTGGTCCACGCGGCCGCTGCCCGAGGATTGGCTGAACTACGCGGCCCTCGATGTGGAATTGCTGCTCGAGCTGCGTGACGAGGTGGCCGCCTCGCTGGCGGCCCAACACAAGACCGACTGGGCGGCACAGGAATTCGAGCACGTCCGGATCACCGAACCCGGTACGCCGAAGGCCGACCGGTGGCGGCGCACCTCCGGCATCCACACCCTGCGCCGCGCCCGCCAATTGGCGATCGTGCGCGAACTGTGGAACACCAGGGACACCCTGGCCCGCACCCGCGACGTCGCACCCGCCCGCATCCTGCCGGACGCCGCGATCATCGCCGCCGCGAATGCCGAACCGCGCACCATCGCCCAGTTGCGCACGCTCCCGGTCTTCGGCGGACCCCGCCAGCGCCGCTACTCCCGCGACTGGCTCGCAGCTGTCGACCGCGGCCGCGGCCTGCCCGATACCGAACTGCCACCCTTGACCCAACCGTTCGACGGACCGCCGCCGGTGAACCGGTGGGAGCGTCGCGACCCCGCGGCCGCGGCCAGACTGGCCAGGGCGCGCGCGGCAATGAGTGAGCTGTCCACCGAATACGCGATCCCGGTGGAGAATCTGCTCTCCCCCGACCTGGTGCGCAGATTGTGCTGGGACGGGCTGCCGGATTACGACCGAGTCGGCGATGCGGCGGATCTCTCGGCCGCGATCGATGGGTTCCTGAAATCGGGTGGCGCCCGGCCTTGGCAGCATGAACTCGCGGTTCCCGGGCTTACGGCCGCTCTGACGCCGACACCCGACGCATAGCCCCACGACCCGCTTCAGCCAGTGGGCACGTCGTCGAGACGAGTGGATCGGCGGTTTCGCAGCCACCATCTACCTAGAGTCGATTGCTGATGCGCTGTCGCCGACGGCGAAGGGTAGCGGCCCACAATTCACGAGTGCCGCCACCGGCCACTCTGCACCCCGGACCACGCCCAGGCAGGCGAGCGCGTCACGCGATCGTGCGGTGCGTCACTAGCTGAGTGCCCCCGGCGATTCGCCCGCACTGCGCCAGCGGCAATGCCCCCATTGCTCGGCCGCGGCCGCACGCTCCACGGTCTGCTCGAGCAGCGACAGCCCGTGTTCCATGCTCGCGCCGAACGCGTCCGCGAGCTCATGCGGCAGTGTGTCGCGGATCCGGACGAAGCGGCTGCCGTCGGCATGCAGGAAGACGTGCATGGACGAATTGTCGTGCGCCGGGGTGACGCTCCTGCCGACGGATGTCGCCACCGCCGTCGCGGCAGGCACCTGGTCTCGCCGAGAACCCAGCCGCCGCTGGGCCTTCTACGACCACTCCCGCAACCGCGGCCGCACCTGGTGCTCTATGGATGCCTGTGGGATCCGGGTGAAAGGCGGTGCGTCGCATTGCCGTAACGCCGCACGCTGACTATCGGAACCGGGATGGGCGCCGTGCGCTCAGCGCGCGTCGAGCCAGCCGGAGATGCGGCGGGCGATATCGGGAGCGGTCAGACCGAGTTCCTCGTGCACCTGATTGCGCGAGGCGTGATCCAGGAAGTGCTGGGGCACACCGAGATCGCGGGTGGGAACATCCAGACCCGCGGAGCGCAGCCGAGCGGAAACGGTGGAGCCGATGCCACCGTGCAGACCGCCGTCTTCCAGAGTCACTACGAGACGGTAGTTTTCGGCGAGTTTGACCACGGTATCCGAGACCGGCAGCACCCACCGGGGGTCGATGACGGTGACCGAAATACCTTCCGGATCCAGCAGATCCGCCACCTCCACCGCGGTCGAGGCGAAGGGCCCGACCGCGACCAGCAGCACATCACCGCGCTGCGCTCGGGCAGAGCCACCCTCACGCTCGGGCAGCCGTAGCACATCGACCCCATCGAGCCGCTCGACGGCCGAAATATCCTCGGCCACACTGCCCTTCGGGAACCGAATGGCGGTGGGTCCGTCGCTCACCGCCAGCGCCTCGGCCAATTCCTCACGCAGCGTCGCCGCATCGCGCGGGGCCGCAACGCGCATACCCGGGATGATTCCGAGCACGGACAGATCCCACATCCCGTTGTGCGACGCGCCGTCCGGGCCGGTTATGCCGGCGCGGTCGAGCACCACGGTCACCGGCTGCTTCAACAGCGCGACATCCATCAGCAACTGATCGAACGCGCGGTTCAAGAACGTCGAATAGATGGCCACCACCGGATGCATACCGCCGAGGGCGAGTCCGGCCGCCGAGGCCATCGCATGCTGTTCGGCAATGCCGACATCGAACATCCGCTCCGGGAACCGTTCCCCGAAGGCCGCGAGGCCGGTCGGTCCCGGCATGGCCGCGGTGATCGCGACAATGTCATCGCGCTTCTCCGCATGCGCGATCAGCTCCTGAGAGAACACCGAGGTCCAGCCGAGTGCCTTCGGCCCGCCCAGCGGGCGTCCGGTGAGCGGGTCGATCGGATCGCAGGCGTGCATCTGATCGGCGACGTGGTTCTCGGCGTGTGAGTATCCGCGCCCCTTCTGCGTCACGACATGCACAACGACCGGCCCGCCGAAGTCCTTCGCCCGACGCAGCGCCGCCTCCAACGCGACGGTGTCGTGTCCGTCCACGGGGCCGACATACTTCAGTCCGAGGTCGCTGAACAGCTCCTGCGGACTCACCGCGTCCTTGATCCCGGCCTTCACCGCATGGACCATCGAGTACGCGGATTCGCCGACGCGCGGGATGCTCTTGAGAATCCGCTTGCCCGCGTCCAGCGCGTGCTCGTAGGCAGGCTGGGTGCGCAGTGCGGTCAATCGGTCGGCGAGGCCGCCGATGGTCGGCGCATAGGAGCGGCCGTTGTCATTGACCACCACGACAACCGGACGGTCCGGCGCGGCGGCGATATTGTTCAGCGCCTCCCAGCACATGCCGCCGGTGAGCGCGCCGTCGCCGACCACGGCGACCACATGCCGGTTCTGACCGGTCAGCGCGAACGCCTTCGCCAGGCCGTCGGCATAGGACAGCGACGCCGAGGCGTGTGAGGATTCGACCCAGTCGTGGGCGCTCTCGGATCGGCTCGGGTAGCCGGACAGTCCACCCTGCTTGCGCAGCGTGTCGAACTGTTCCTTGCGGCCGGTGAGGATCTTGTGCACGTAGGCCTGGTGCCCGGTGTCGAAGATCAACGGGTCGGCCGGCGAGTCGAAGATCCGGTGCAGTGCGATGGTCAACTCGACCACACCGAGATTGGGGCCGAGGTGCCCGCCGGTGACGGCGACCTTCTGCACCAGGAACTCGCGAATCTCCTCCGCCAGTTCACCCAATTCGGCAACGGTGAGCCGTCGCAGGTCTTCGGGTGTATCGACCCGGGAAAGCACTCCCACGTGAACTCGCTCCCTCCGGATAGCGCATCTGATCCGATCAGTCTACGGAGCCGCTGCAGTGCCATCGCACGACAACGGCCCGCCACCAGCCGACTTCGCGCAAAAGTGTGAGCCTCCACACGAATCGCCAGCCCATTCCACGACACGCTCGGGCGGACGAGTCCGGCGACCGCGGTCAACGTTACCCAGCTTAGAGTGGACCCGTGGCCCTGCCCGAGCAGATGGTTCCGCAAACGGTCGACCCCGGTGTCGTGGCGCGCATAGTCACCGATGTCTACCAGCTCTGTCGCGCCGACGACTCCGGAGATCTCGCCGACTACATTCCCGAACTGGCTGCGGTGCAACCGGATTCGTTCGGACTGTGCCTGGCCACCGCGGACGGACGAGTCTACGGCACCGGTGACGTCAACACCGAGTTCACCATTCAGTCGATCTCCAAACCCTTCACCTACGCGCTCGCACTGGCCGATCGAGGCATCGAGACCGTCGACGAGCATATCGATGTCGAACCCTCCGGCGACGCGTTCAACGAGATCAGCCTGGACCCGGTGACCGAGCGCCCGCGCAATCCGATGATCAACGCGGGCGCCATCACCGCGGCCGCACTGATCACCGGCCGCGACCCCGCCGACCGATTCGAACGCATCCGGCACTGCTACTCCCGCTTCGCCGGGCGTGTGCTCACCATGAACGAGGCGGTATACGCCTCGGAGGCGCGCACCGGTTTCCGCAACCGCGCCATCGGCTACATGCTGCGCTCGTTCGGCATCATCGAATCCGATCCGGACGAGGCGGTCGACCGGTACTTCCGGCAGTGCTCGATCGATATCACCTGCCGCGACCTCGCGCTGATGGCGGCCACGCTGGCCAATAACGGAGTCAACCCACTGACCAGGGAACGCGCCCTGACCGCCGTACTGACCGAACGCGTGCTCAGCGTGATGACCACCTGCGGCATGTACAACGCCGCGGGCGACTGGGTGACCACCGTCGGCCTACCCGCCAAGAGCGGTGTCGGCGGCGGCATCCTGGCGGTATTGCCCGGCCAGATCGGCATCGCCGTCTACTCTCCCCGGCTGGATCGGCACGGCAACAGCGTGCGCGGTGTCACCGCCTGCCGCGCCCTGTCGCAGCGCCTCGAACTGCACTTCCTACACGTCACGCGGGCGGCGCGCACCGCGATCCGCGCCGCCTACTCGGTGGCCGAGGTGCCGTCGCGATTGCGCCGCACCACCGAGGAATTGGACCTGCTCGCCGCGCACGGGCACCGGGCACGGGTCTACGAACTGCACGGCGACCTGTTGTTCGCCGGTGCGGAGCGGGCAGTGCGCGAGATCGAGGAACAGGCGCGGGAACTAGTGGCGCTGGTCGTCGACCTGCGCCGGGTCGACGAGGTGAGCACGATCGCGGTGCAGATGCTCGACGCCCTGCAGACCGAACTCGCCGCCGCTGGCTGCCGCGTCGCCATCGTCGACCCGGACGGCAAACTCGGCCATCTGGTCTCCAGTCTGGATCCGGCCGACCCGCGCGGGCTGGTATTCGTCGATCGCGATACCGCCACGGAATGGTGCGAGGACATCGTCCTCGCACACCACCGGCGCGAGGACGAACCCGCGTGCACGTCACTGCCGATCGAGGACCATCCCGCACTCGCCGCGCTGGCTCCTGACGACCGGGCCCGGCTGGCCAAGGATTTCGAGGTGCGCACTATCGCACGTGGCGAGTTGATCGCCGAACGCGGCAGTAGACGCTCGGGGCTGTATCTGATCCTGGAGGGCCGAGTCCGGATCACCTTCGAAGGCACCGATGCCCACCCCCTTCGCCTGATCTCCCTGTCGCCCGGAATGTCGTTCGGCGAGGTTCCGATGCTCCTCGGTACGCCCTTCGTGAACGACGTCTGCGCGGAAACCGCAGTCCGCGTCGCGGTGCTCCGCCCCGAGCGGTTCGACACGCTCACCGAACAAGCACCGCAGATCAAGCTCGCCCTGCTCGAACGACTCGCCGCGGGCGCCTACGCACAGATGCACACAGCGGTACGAGCGATCGCCGTCCGTGGCGGCGACTATTGAGGTGACCGTGGCCCGGGGACATTTCCGTGGCATCGACCGTTTCGCATCTGAAGCCATCAAGTCAGGAGACGCCGTGAGCAAGAAGCAGTCCGACGACGACACCGGCACGGTCACTACCTTCGGGTACGGCACCGCTCGCGCCACGCCGGATCTCATGCGGGTCACCATCTCCATCGAGACCCGGGCCAGCAAGGTCGCCCTCGCCTACGGCCAGGCCGGTGAGCGCGTCGCCGCCGTCACCGATTCGCTGCGCTCCGACGGCATTGCGGGCACTGATATCGCCACCAGCGGGCTGTCGGTGCGCACCGAGACCGTGTGGGTGGAGGGTGGGGGCTCCAAGATCACCGGATACGTCGCGACCACCGACCTCACCGTTGTCCTGCGCGATATCGGCGAAACAGCCGATCCCGGCCCCGCCACGATCATCGCCAACTGCGTCGACGCGGGTGGTGACGATGTGCGCCTCGGCGGGCTCGATCTCGGCTTCGCCGATCAGGAGAGCCTGCTCGCCCGGGCCCGAGATGCCGCATGGGACAACGCACTCGCCAAGGCCCAGCAGTACGCGGGCCGCGCGCAGCGCACCCTCGGACCGGTCGTCGAGATCACCGAGAACACCACCTCCGCGGTGCCCGCCACGCCCCGGCTGATGGCGGTGGCGGCCCCAATGAACGAGGGCTTCGGCGGGGCTCCGGTTCCGGTCGAGCTCGGCGAATCCGAAATCTCGGCGACCATCCGCGCGACCTGGCATCTCACTCGCTCTCTAACCTAACGCTTGCTTGGGTATAGTGAGGGCTTCACCTGTCTGGTTAGGGGTCCGCATGCCATTCGTGCTCATCGACAAACCGCGGCCGCAGGTCGCGCTGGTCACGCTCAATCGGCCGGAACGAATGAACGCGATGGCCTTCGATGTGATGATCCCGCTGCGGCAGGCCCTCGAAGAGGTCAGTGCCGATAACGAGGTGCGGGTCGTGGTGCTCACCGGGGCGGGCGAAGGCTTCTGCTCCGGTGCCGACCTGCAGAGCGCGGGCAAGGTACCCAATACCGAGGGGCTGACCAAGACCAGCGTCGCCCGGCGCTCGATGGATCTGCTCAACGATGTGATGATCGCCCTGCGGCGGATGAACCAACCGGTCATCGGCGCGATCAACGGCGCGGCAATCGGCGGCGGATTCTGTCTCAGCGTCGCCACCGATATCCGAATCGCGGGCGAGGACGCCTACTTTCGCGCCGCCGGGATCAATAACGGCCTCACCTCAGCGGAATTGGGCATCAGCTATCTGCTGCCGCGCGCCATCGGCGCCTCGCGCGCCTTCGAAATCATGTTGTCCGGCCGGGATATCGACGCGGTCGAGGCCGAACGCATCGGTTTGGTCTCGCGCACCGTCCCGACCGCCAAACTCCTCGACACCTGCTATGACCTGGCCGAACGAATTATCAGCTTCAGCCGGGTCGGCACCGAACTCACCAAGCGCATGCTGTGGAGCGGTATGGAGGCCAGCGGCTTCGAATCCCATATGCAGCATGAAGGCATGTCCCAGCTCTACGTTCGCCTCACCACCGAGAACTTCGACGAGGCCATCCGTGCCCGCCGCGACCGCCGCCCACCCGTCTACGAAGACTGAGCCGAGCGCTGGCCGATGCCTCTGACCAGCCTCTTCGAATCCCCCGAGCACCGTCGCGATCCGGTACCGACCGGCTTCGGCTTGATGGCTGGGCAGTTCCCGCCCGCATCGCGACCGGCGCTGTTCACCGCTACGCACTGCACTCGGCCAGCCGATCGCGCACCTGGACAACCACGTCGGATCAACCGCAGCCGCTCCCGGGATGAGCAATAGCGGACGGCTCGAGGTCGAGTGGAGGTTGGCCGCTAAGGATTCCGTTGACCTTCCGTTGCCGCCTGCCAGTCGGGTCGACGCGGCATGAAACGCCGAATCCCCCGGCGTCATCGCGAGGCGATGTTCAGCGTTCCAGCAGGGCGAGGCATTCGACGTGGTGGGTGGCGGGGAACGCATCGAAGGCGCGCAGGTCGGCGAGCTGGTAGCCCGCTGCCTGGTAAAGGCCGAGATCGCGGGCGAAAGACGCCGGGTCGCAACCGACATGGATGATGCGGACCGGGCCGCTGGTGGTCACCGCGGTGACGACTTCCTTGCCCGCGCCCGCGCGCGGCGGATCCAGCACAACCACATCCGGAGCGGCACTGCTGGCGTGTTCGGCCAGCCAGTGCTCGACGCGCTGGGCACGCAAGTCCAGCCACGGCAGATCCCGCAGGACCGCGGCGCCGTCGGCCACCGCGGACCGCGCCGATTCCACCGCGAGTACCGAGCCGGTCGGACCGACCTGGTCGGCGAGCCGGGCCGCGAACACCCCGACGCCGCTGTACAGATCCCACGCCCGCTCCCCGTGACCGAGTCCGGCCCACCCCGCTACCAGATCCGAATAGCATTGCGCCGCACCGCGATGCGCCTGCCAGAATCCGGTTGCGGACAGCTCCCACCGTCGCCCGGCCACATACTCGACCGTCCGCCCACTACCCCCGAGCACCCACTCGTCCCGCGCCGCATGCGCCGCCGCACGCCGGGCCGAAGCCCGCCGCCGATCCCCCTCATGCTCCGCCGATCCGAGCTGATCGGCCCCGTGATCGCCGATCCCGCGCGCCCGACCGTGACCGCCGCTCCAATCGTCCCCGTGATCCCACTCGCGGCCGTGTGATGGCCTTTCCCCACGATGATCCCGACCTGCCCCGCCGCGATCATCACCCCGGGATCGATCATCTCCGCCGTCTCGATCATCTATGCGGCGCCACTGCGGGTCACCGCTGCGGTCGCCGCGACCATGACGCCCGTCCCGGCCCCGGCCCGCACCACGACGCCCGCCACGGTGGTCCCGATCGGCAGCAGCACGCCGGTTCCCGCCACGCCCACCGCGCACCGCGGGTCGTTCACCCCCACGCTCAGCACGACCGGCCGGGGCCGACGGGGCCAGCTCGACGATATGCCGCATCCCATCGCCGTCCACCGCGATCACCAGATCCGCACCGGGCGTCCACAATCGATCGCCGATACCGTCCATCGCACCCGAAACAGGTTGCGGGCAGCGCAGATCGGTGATCACCTCGGTACTGCGATAGCCGTGCACGCCAGCTCGGCCGTTGGCGTCGACCGCCAACCGGACCCGAGTGCGCCAGCCGCTAGTGGCGTCGGCGGGATATCCGGCGATCGGCTCCACGGTGATATCGCGGTCGATTCCGGCGATGCGGCGCAACTGTTCGGCGACCACCGCCGCCTTCAGTGCGCGCTGAGCCGCCGGGGTGGCGAAGGAGAAATCGCAACAGCCCGCGCCGCCGGGACCGGAGACCGGGCAGGTGGCCGGAATGCGATCCGGGGATGCCTCCAGGATCTCGATCGCATCAGCCCGGCAGAACGAACCGCCGCGGTCCTCGGTGACCCGCACCCGAACCAATTCATCGGGCAGCCCGTGCCGGACGAAGACGACCCGGCCCTCATGCCGGGCGACGCAGAATCCGCCGTGCCCGGGCGGCCCGAGCCGTACCTCGAAAGTCGTTCCGCGCCAGTCGGTCACCCTCGGTCCCCGTACCCACGTCGCACCGCGCCCGGTGCGTTCACCACACCCGCCTGCCTGGCCTTCGCGGACGAGGTCAGCTGCCACGGCACGCTCGTCACCATCACACCGGGCTCGAAGAGCAGCCTGCCCTTGAGCCGCAGGGCGCTCTGGTTGTGCAGAATCTGCTCCCACCAGTGCCCGACCACGTACTCCGGAATGAATACGGTCACCACATCGCGCGGCGAATCCCGGCGCACCCGCTTGACGTAATCCAGTACCGGCTTGGTGATTTCGCGATAGGGCGATTCGATCACCTTGAGCGGCACGGTGATATCGCTGCGTTCCCACTCCCGCACCAGCACCCTGGTGTCGGGCTCGTCGACGTTCACCGTCACCGCCTCCAAGGTGTCCGGACGAGTGGCGCGGGCATAGGCCAGCGCCCGACGCGTCGGCAGGTGCAGTTTGGACACCAGCACGATCGAATGTGAGCGGCTCGGGAGCACTCCGTCCCACTCGTGCTCGTCGAGCTCACGGGACACCGAATCGTAGTGCCGACGAATGAGTTTCATCACGACGAAGATGGCCACCATGGTGCAGATCGCGATCCAGGCACCGGCGAAGAACTTGGTGATGAGCACGATGACCAGCACCGTCCCGGTGGCGCTGAGCCCGATCGCGTTGATCACCCGCGAACGCATCATTCTGGCCCGCTGCGCGGGGTCGGTTTCGGTGCGCAGCAACCGGGTCCAGTGCCGCAGCATGCCGGTCTGGCTGAGCACGAACGAGACGAAGACGCCGACGATGTACAGCTGGATGAGCTTGGTCACCTCGGCCCCGAACACCACCACGAACGCGACGGCCGCACCGGACAGGAACAGGATGCCGTTACTGAACGCCAGCCGGTCGCCACGGGTGTGCAACTGCCGGGGCAGGTACCGGTCCTGCGCCAGAATCGAACCCAGCACCGGGAATCCGTTGAACGCGGTATTCGCCGCGAGCACCAGGATCAGCGCGGTCACGGTGGTGATGAAGTAGAACCCGATCGGGAATCCGTGGAATATGGTCTCGGCCAACTGCGCGATCAGCGTCTTCTGGTGGTAGTCCGCGGGCGCACCGACCAGGTCGGATTCATCGTGCGCGTACACGATCCCGATCTTCTGGGCCAGGATGATGATGCCCATCAACAGTGCGATCGCGATGCTGCCGAGCATCAGTAGGGTGGTCGCGGCATTGCGCGACTTGGGCTTCCGGAATGCGGGCACACCATTGCTGATCGCCTCGACACCGGTCAGCGCGGCACAGCCGGAGGAGAACGCCCGCGCGATCAGGAAAGTGAACGCCAGCCCGTAGAGGTGCTCGTCCTCGGCATTGAGCTGGAAGCCCGCCGATTCGGCGCGCAGATCGTCACCGAAGACGAAGATGCGCAATAGCCCCCATCCGAGCATCGCGAACATGCCGAAGATGAAGGCATAGGTCGGAATCGCGAAGGCGACACCGGATTCCCGGATGCCGCGCAGATTGATCGATGTCAGCACGACAATGGCGACGACGGCGAACAGCACCTTGTGCGTGGCAACGAACGGAATCGCGGACCCGATATTCGACGCCGCCGAGGAGATCGACACCGCCACCGTGAGCACATAGTCCACCAGCAGCGCACTGCCGACGGTGAGCCCGGCATTGGGCCCCAGATTCGTGGTGGCCACCTCGTAGTCACCGCCACCGGAGGGGTAGGCGTGCACGTTCTGCCGGTAGCTGGCGACCACCACCGCCATCACGAATGCGACGGCCAGACCGACCCAGGGCGTGTACACGTAGGCCGAGATACCGGCCGCTGAAAGGACGAGGAAGATTTCTTCCGGCGCGTACGCCACGGAGGACATCGCGTCAGAGGCGAACACGGGGAGCGCGATCCGCTTCGGCAGCAGGGTATGGCCCAGCGCATCGCTACGGAAAGGCCTGCCCAGCAGCACACGTTTGGCTGCCGTCGTCAACTTGGACACTGGAGCGAGCATAGATCCCCGCAGGGTGGAGCGCTGCCCCGGCTGGCAGGGGCCGTATGTTTGGTCGGCGCGTGTAAGGGAAATTGGGGCTTGGGAACATCTGACGGGTACGGTTCCATGCCGGAGATAGCAAACCGAACGCCCCGCAGTGCGAGCTCATGGCCCGGAGGAGGAAGCTTGCATAAGCATGGAGGTCCTCCGAGTGCCGCCAATTGAACACGGTTCCAGGAACGAGGTTGCACGGTGTACGTAGTGATCATGGGTTGCGGACGAGTCGGCTCATCGCTGGCACGCGCCCTGGTCCGGGTCGGCCATGAGGTCACCGTGATCGACCGGGACCAAAGCGCCTTCCTGCGCCTCGGCGAGGACTTCCCCGGTGAGCGGGTGATCGGGGTCGGCTTCGACCGGGATGTGCTGACCCGCGCCGGAATCGAGCGGGCCGACGCCTTCGCCGCGGTCTCCTCCGGCGACAACTCCAACATCATCTCCGCGCGGGTGGCCCGCGAAATGTTCGGCGTGCAGCGCGTAGTCGCCCGCATCTACGACGCCAAACGCGCCGCCGTCTACGAGCGTCTCGGCATCCCGACCATCGCCACCGTGCCCTGGACCACCGACCGCTTCCTGACCACCCTGATCGGCGACGGCGGCACCACCACCTGGCGCGATCCTACGGGCACCGTCGCGGTGGCCCAGCTGATTCTGCACGAGGACTGGTACGGCCGTACCGTGCGTGATCTGGAGCAGAACACCGGCGCCAGGGTCGCGTTCATCATCCGGTTCGGCCAGGGCCTGCTGCCCGAGAGCAAGACCGTGGTCCAAGCCGACGACATCGTCTATGTCGCCGCGACCTCCGGCTCCGTCGGCGAGGCCGTCGCCTTGGCCGGTAAGCCCCCAGCAAGCGAGGACTGAACATGAAAGTGGCCATCGCCGGAGCCGGTGCCGTAGGCCGCTCGATAGCCAGGGAGCTATTGCGCGGCGGCCATCGGGTGATGCTGCTCGAGCGTCAGCTCGACCATATCGACCCCGCCGCCATCCCGGATGCCGTCTGGGTGCATGCCGACGCGTGCGAGCTCGCGCTGCTCGAGGATGCCGAATTGGAGACCTACGAGGTCGTCATCGCCGCCACCGGTGACGACAAGGTGAATCTGGTGCACAGCCTGCTGGCCAAGACCGAATTCGGGGTGCGGCGGGTGGTGGCCAGGGTCAACGATCCGCGCAATGAATGGCTCTTCGACGCGGCCTGGGGCGTCGATGTCGCGGTGTCGACACCGCGGCTGCTCGCCTCGCTGGTCGAGGAAGCGGTTTCGGTCGGTGATCTGGTGCGACTGATGACACTGCGACAGGGTCAGGCGAATCTGGTCGAGATCACCCTGCCCAGCGATACCGCCTTGGCGGGCAAGCCGGTCCGCACGCTCACTCTGCCGCGCGACGCCGCCCTGGTGACGATTCTGCGCGGCGGCCGGGTGATCGTGCCGCAGCCCGACGACCCCTTCGAGGGCGACGACGAACTGTTGTTCGTGACATCAGTGGAGGCCGAGGAAGACCTGCGGGTGGCGCTGGCCACGCACGGCATCAAACCCTGACTCCCCGACAAGGCTGATACGGGTCAGCGCCGGCTGCCTCAAGCCGCGGCCTGCAGCTCGGCCCGCAGCTTGTTCAGCGCGCGATGCTGCATCACCCGAACCACGCCCGGACTGGTGCCGATAGCCTCCGCGGTCTGTGCCGCGGTCCAGCCGAGCACGATCCGCATCACCAGCACCTCACGATGCGCTGGCGCCAGGATCTTCATCAATTCCCTGGTGGCGGCGCTACGTTCGGACGCGATCGCCCACTCCTCCGGGCCAGCCGCGGGCGATGCCATATCCGGCACCTCATCGACCGGATACATCGGATGCAACTGTGAGCGCCGGAACGCGTCTGCCACCTTATTGGCCGCGATGCCGTAGACGAAGGCCAGGAACGACTTGCCCTGATCCCGGTAGCGTGGAACGGCGTTGACGGTGGCCAGCAGGATCTCCTGCACCACATCGTCGGCCGTGACGTGCAGATGCGCGGTATTGCCCAGGCGCGCACCGCAATACCGGCGCACCAGCGGATGCACCAGCCGGATGATCTCGGCGACGGCCGCGCGGTCGCCGGCGGCCGCCGGGCCGATCAACGTATCGAGTTCGGCCGATATCCGACGGCTCTCCGACAGCGCCGGGTTATGGTGGGCTTGCTTCTTGGACAGTGCCGCAATGTTGTGCTGGGTAGCCAACTTCCGAGTCCTTCCTCGCCGATCGTGCTGTTTTTTGCTTGCACTGATCGTCTGATGAACTCGGTCGCCCAACCAGGCACCCCAGGGTGGGTACTCCCCCACCTCCGGCGGCGATTTGTTAACACCCCCGACGACGTCGGGGCGAGCGATTCTAGGCCGATTCGGCCGAGGTTCCGCGGTGCACCGGCAGGTGTCCGGCACGTCGCACCGCCCACACGGTGACGGCCAGCGCGACCGCGGTCAGCGGCCAGCCCATCGCGATGCGTGCGAAGGCGAGCCAGCCGGTGCGATCGGTGTCGTAGAGCTGCGACTGCACCAGGTAGCGCGCGCCGAATACGACCACCCAGGTACTGGTCGCGAGGTCGTAGAGGCGGACAATGCGCCGATCGGACCGCCATTCGGAGCCGTGACCGTTGAGCACGCCCCAGATGACGCCGACCAGCGGCCAGCGCACCAACATCGACACCAGGAACACCGCCGCATACACCAGGCTGGTGTAGATGCCGAACAGGAAGAAGCCCTTCGCCTCCCCCATCCGGTAGGCGATGAACGCACAGATGCCGACCCCGAGGAAGCCGGAAATCGCGGGCTGGATCGGACTGCGCCGAACCAGACGCCACACCAGAATCGCGGCGGCAACGCCGAGCGCCGACCAGATTGCCGCGGTGAGCCCGGCAAAGGTATTGACGGGCACGAAGACGAGCACCGGCAGGGTCGAATAGATCAGCCCGCTGAAACCACCCAGCTGCTCGAGCAGGGTCTGTTCGGCCTCTTCGATCTCGGCATCGGTTTCGGCGTCGACGGGGCGATCGACCGCCTCGGACGGGTCGATCGACTTACGCCCTCCGGTCTGGCCTGCGGCACGGATCTCGGCGGCGTTCTCGTTGCTCGATGGCATACGTCAGCTGTTCTCACGCAATTCGTAGTAGGGGTTGTAGATCACCTTACGGCCATCGCGGTCACCGACCCGACCGCGTACGAGGATCTTACGGCCCGGTTCGATACCCGGGATCCGCCGACGACCGATCCACACCAGACTGATGGCATCGGTGCCGTCGAAGAATTCTGCCTGAACACTGGCGCCGACGGACTTCGGACACGCTTCGACACTGCGTAGTCGTCCGAGCATCGTGGCCTCGTCACCGCGACGGCACTCCGAGGCCCGGCACGCACCCGACGCGTCGGCCGATTCGGCGAGTTCCTCGGCGTCCAACTGATCGATGTCCTCGGTCAGCCTGCGGCCCAGACGGCGAAAATAACCTGAGGCGGCGGATGACATGTGGTGCTCTCCTGCGTGGAGCAAGACGACGTGGGTACACGCCATCGTGGTTGTTCCGGTAACGACCGGCTGTAGGCCGTATACCCGCCACTGTAGATGGGCAACCCTCCCCCCGCTACGCTCGGACCGGTGTTCGACTCCCCACATTTCGCGCCGGACCACCGCGGCCGCGCCCCGATCGCCGTGGCGTTGCCGGGCACCGGATCGGATGCCGACTTCGCACGCCGCGCCTTCGGACCCGCCTGTGCGGCACGCGGAATCGAATGCATCGCCGTTGAACCCGATCCGTGCGCGGTGGTTGCCAGTTGCCGAGCCGCGCTCGACGCGGCCGCCCTGCGCGGTCCCGTACTGGCCGCTGGAATCTCCCTGGGGGCGGCGATCGCGCTGGAGTGGGCTGGTGAGCACCCCGGCGCAGCAATCGGCGTAGTGGCGGCGCTACCGGGCTGGACCGGACCGGATACCGCGGCCTGCCCGGCTACGCTGAGCGCCGCGGCCACCGCCGCCCAGCTGCGCGTGGACGGTCTCGACGCGGTCGTCGAACGGATGCGCGCGAGCAGCCCGCGCTGGCTCGCCGACGCGCTCACCCAATCCTGGCGCTCGCAATGGCCGCTGCTGCCCGACGCCTTGCAGGAGGCCGCGGACTACAAGTGGCCCGGCACCGAACGGCTCGGCACCATCGAGGTGCCGGTCGCGGTCGTCACGGCGATCGACGATCCGGTGCACCCGCTGGCGGTCGCCGAGGAATGGGCCGAGCTGATCCCGCGCTCCGAACTGATCCGGATCACCCTCGACGAACTCGGCGCGGACCCCGCGATTCTCGGACACAGCGGGATCGCCGTATTCGCCTGACGACCCCGGGTGCTCATGCGAAGGCACGAAGCCCCAGCGTTCGGCTGGGGCGACGAATTGTGTTCGGGCGTAGGCTAATTCAGCCCGAGCTGCTGCATGGCGGAACCGTCCGCGCCGCGCCGGGGTTCATTCGGCATGCGCGGCGGGATCACCGCCTGCGGCCCGGCCTGGGCGACGGCCTGCTGTGCGGCGATCGCCTGCTGTTGGGCCTCCACCTGCGCCTGATGCGCGGCGGCCAACTGCTCGGCCAGCTCCGGCGGCAGCACAACGGCCAGCGGCTCGCGCACCGGCATCGGTTCTTCGCCGCGTCGGATCACGGTCTCGCTCAAGATGGCTCGTGCGGCCCGCACCAGCGGTCCACCGTCATCGGCGGCGCCCTGCGGACCCGCCGCCACCAGACGCACCATCCACCGCGGCCCGTCCACCCCGATGAAGCGCAGATCCGCACCTTCTGTGATGGCGAGCAGTTCCCGGCCCCACGGTCCGGTCTCCACCGCGACCCGGGCGCCGTCCTTGCGTAGGGATTCGGCGAGATCGGCTGCCACCGAACGCCATTGGCCCGCGGACTTGGGTGCGGCATACGCCGCGACAGTGATCCGGCCGTGTTCGGTCGCCAGGTGCACCGCCTGCGGGGTGCCGTCCGGGGTCATCTCGACCTGCAGCTGACCGCCCGGCGGGACCGGCAGTATCACCGAACCGAGATCCAGGCGCTGATCGGCCACATTCTCCAGCAGTTCGGCGACTTCGCCGTAGTCGTACGGGCCGGACTTGGGCATATCCGCGTCGGCGGTGTCGTACTCGGATTCGTCGTACTCGTCGTCGTCGGATTCGTCAAAGCCGGGCTCGTCGTCGTAGTTCGCGACGGCGTATTCGGCTGGGACGACCGGATTCTCATCGGTAATCGGATCGATGATCGGGTTCTCGTCGGTGATCGCATCATCGTCGTAGCCCGCGTGTCCGTAGCCGGCGTATTCGGCGTCGTAATCCCCCGGGTAGTCACCCGGATACTCGTCGTCGTACTGATCGTCGGCGAACTGTTCACGTCCGCCGGACTTGCGTCTCTTTCCGAACATTCCCGTCATGCCTCCTTGCCGAGGGCGCCCGCGCCGTCGGCCGCCGCGGCCAGACTCGCGTGGCCACCGCTCGACCCGTAACCGCCTGCACCCCGCGTGGTGTCCTCGAGTCCGTCGACCTCCACGAAATCGACCAGCTCGACCCGCTGAACCAGCAACTGCGCGATCCGATCGCCCCGGCGCAGCTCGATCGGGGTGCGCGGATCATGGTTGATCAGGCACACCTTGATTTCACCCCGATACCCCGCGTCCACCGTGCCGGGGGTATTCACCACGGACAGACCGGTTTTCGCGGCCAGACCGGAACGCGGATGGATCAGGCCGACCGTGCCGACCGGCAGCGCGACGGCGACACCGGTGCCGACCAATACCCGCTCCCCCGGCTCGATAATGACGTCCTCTGTGGTGCACAGGTCCACGCCCGCGTCTCCGTCGTGGGCACGCGTGGGCATGGGAATGCCGGGATCAAGCCGCAGCAAGGGTATAGGTGAAAGTGCGCTCACGTTGACCGAGCCTACGCGTACGCCCTCGACCTCAGTGAATTAGTGTTGAGTCGTGTCGGACCAGCCCAACCCAGTGACTATGGACGAACAACAGACCGGCTTCGAGCCCTACCGCGAGCGCCTGTGGGTACCACTGTGGTGGTGGCCGGTCGCGTTCGCGATCACCGCCTTGTTGGCCGCCGAAATCCATATGGGCGCACCGGGTCTACGCGCATGGCTGCCCTACGCACTGTTGTTTCCGGTGCCGGTGTGGGTACTGGTGTGGCTGAGCCGCCATCGGGTCGAGGTGGCCCAGGATGCCTCCGGCGTCCGCGAACTTCGCGCCGATCGGGCGCATCTGCCGGTGAACTTCGTGGCCAAAGCGGCCACCGTGGCCCCCACCGCCAAGAGTGCGGCACTGGGCCGCCAGCTCGACCCGGCCGCTTATGTTCAACATCGGCCATGGGTGGGGCCGATGGTGTTGCTGGTATTGGATGACCCGGACGATCCGACGCCGTACTGGCTGGTCAGTACGCGACGGCCCGACCGGGTCCTGGCCGCGCTTGGCATACCTGGCTGAAAGCCGGGCGTGCCGAGCGCGGACTCTGTGTATTGATCTCGGGCGTGTACTGATCTCGGGCTGGAGATCAGATCTCGCGCCGGGATCAGGCTGCGCAGTCCATGCAGATCATCTGGCCGCCACTTTCGCTGGCCAGCCTGCTCCGGTGATGGACCAGGAAACAGCTGGAACAGGTGAACTCGTCCGCCTGCTTCGGGATGACCCGAACCGTCAGCACTTCCTCGGACAGGTCCGCGCCGGGAAGCTCGAACGACTCCGCGGTATCGGATTCGTCGATATCCACGACGGCGGACTGTGCCTCGTTGCGACGAGCCTTCAGCTCCTCCAGCGAATCCTCCGACACCTCGTCGGATTCTGTGCGCCTCGGTGCGTCATAGTCGGTTGCCATGTCGTCTTCCCCTCGTCCTTACTCCGTGTATCCCGGACCGGGCCGCTCATTCGATCCACTCGGAATCGGAATGACCAGCACCGCCCCGCCGGTGGTGCACGTCACACGTACACCGGTCCCCTATCAGGGCGGATCACGCGAACCCACCTTTGATAGCGCTCGGTAAACGCAGGACATGCCCTGCTTGTTCCCGCGACCGACCACCGATTTCTCGCCGGATGATTCGATCTGGGCCGCCAGACAATAGCGGACGACACGGCAAAAGTCGCAATCAAAACACAGACGATTCGAAACTGAGGGGTAATCGACACCAACCCTCGAACTCGCCGAGACCTTGCGCACCGCATTCACCCCACCCCGGCCAGGCTCCGCACGGCCCGCCGTCGCCCAGTGGCCGCGACATTTTCGTAGAGTATGGCGGTGGTTTCACTCATCACCGAAGGCAGCGCAACGGATCGACAGGGTCAACCCTTCCTCCGGCGACGCAACCAGCCATGGTTGATCCTGATCGGCGTCCTACTCCTGATCTGCACGGTGGTGTGGGTCAAGGCCCTGACGACCGAGGACAGCAGCGGAGCCGCGATGGCATGCAACTCACCGAGCCCGGCCACCGACGCCAAGTCCCCGCAACCCGCTCCGCTGGGGCAGCGGGTCGGCCAGTCGCGACTGACCGACGTCGAACCGGCAGCTCTCGCCTCGTCCAAGGTCCGGGTGCTCAACGCGAACAACAAGAGCGGTCAGGCCTCCCACATCGCCTCCGCGCTCGGTGATCTCGGCTTCGCGAGCCCGCCGGGACAGCAGTTCGGTAACGATTCGGTATACGTCAACGGTGACCTCAATTGCACCGGCCAGATCCGCTTCGGCGTGAACGGCCGACCGGCCGCCGCATCGGTTCAGCTGGTCGCGCCGTGCGCGGAGTTGATCGAGGATCAGCGCACCGACGACACGGTCGACCTGGTGCTGGGTTCAGTATTCGGCGAGTCGCTGCGGCCCAGTCCGGATGCCGAGGAAGTCCTCAAATCGCTGAAGTATCCGGCGCCGGGCGCATCCACGTCCATCGATCCCAAACTGCTCTCCGCGGCGCGCACGGCCCGCTGCTGAGTCGGACGAGACCCACCTCCCCGTCGCCCCGGTGTCGCTTCGGCCACCGGGGCGATCTGTATTTCGGCCGCGAATCAGGCGTCGGGGATGGCGATGGTCGCGCCGACCCGGTCGAGCAGCTCGGTCAATTCGTCCGCGATGCCAGGCGCGGCGGCGACCACCAGCTCACCCGCCGAGCCGGGGCTGGTGGCCGCGGGCAGCCGCAGCACCGCACCCGATTCCGCGGCGATCAGCGCACCCGCGGCCCAATCCCACGCGTTGAGTCCGTGTTCGTAGTACGCGTCGATCCGGCCCTCGGCGACGAAGCACAGGTCGAGGGCGGCCGCGCCGAAGCGACGGATATCGCGGATATTCGGCAGGATCTCGGCGACCAGCGCGGCCTGACGGGCCCTGCGCTGTGTACCGTAGGCGAATCCGGTCGCCACCAGCGCCAACGCCGCCGAGCGCACCTGCGCGCAGCGAAGATGGTCGACCGTACCGTCGGCGGCCACCCGGGTCGCACCGAGACCCGACGCGGCGCTGTAGGTCGCCGCGCGCGCGACATCCACCACCGCACCCGCGACGGGTTGTCCGGCACGCACCGCGGCCACCGAAATCGCGTAGCCGGGAATGCCGTACAGGAAGTTCACGGTGCCATCGATCGGGTCGACCACCCAGTGCACGGTGTCCGCGTCGGAATCGGCCAGACTCCCGCCGCCCTCCTCGCCGAGAATCGGGTCACCGGGGCGCGCCTCATCCAGCAGTCGCCGGATCAGGTCCTCGGTCTCGGTGTCCACGATCGTCACCGGATCGGTGGGGTGCCCCTTGGTCCGCACGGCCCCGTCGCTTGCACCGTCCGGGCCGAACACCTCCGGGCGGCGCGAACGCACATGCGCCGCGGCGGTTTCGGCGAGTCGGACCGCGATCCGGCGCAACTCGGACACATCCGCGGCACCCGCGGCAGTGGGTTGGGCGGTAACTGACACTC
Source organism: Nocardia sp. NPDC004604 (assembly GCF_040609795.1). Lineage (NCBI taxonomy): Bacteria > Bacillati > Actinomycetota > Actinomycetes > Mycobacteriales > Nocardiaceae > Nocardia > Nocardia sp. NPDC004604. Next base: position 37,622 of record NZ_JBEXLC010000001.1, on the reverse strand, counting down.
TGGTCTCCGACATGACCCCATGCCATCACAGATCCTCGCTGAACGGGAATCATGTAACGCCCATTACTCTTGTCGTGCACGACACAACGCCGTCGTCGGGCACACCCACCGCATGCACTCGGACCGGCGGCTGGGCCCTGTGCGGCGGCGCGTTCAACACATCGGCCAGTACAGGGAGCGAGGGAACGTCATGTCCGCTCGGGGGCACGCATTCGGTATCGATATCGGTGGCAGCGGGGTCAAGGGCGCCGCGGTGGATCTGACCACCGGTGAGTTGGTCCACAAGCGGATCAAGATCGCGACACCGCAGCCCTCGACACCGCAGGCGGTCACCGACGCGGTCACCGAACTGGTCGCCCAGGCCGAGTGGGAAGGCCCGGTCGGCATCACGCTGCCCTCGGTCGTACTCGAAGGTGTCGCGCAAACGGCCGCCAATATCGACAAGACGTGGATCGGCACCGATGCGCGCGCCCTGTTCTCCGAAGCGCTGGGCGGCCGCGCGGTCACCGTGCTCAACGACGCGGACGCGGCCGGACTCGCCGAGGACCGCTATGGCGCGGCAAAGGAATTCGACGGCCTGGTGGTGCTGCTGACCTTCGGCACCGGCATCGGCTCGGCGCTGCTGTTCCACGGCACGCTGGTGCCCAATTCCGAGCTCGGCCATCTCGAGATCGGCGGCATGGAGTCCGAACACCGCGCCGCGGCCTCGGTCAAGGATCGCGATGGCCTGAGCTTTGCCCAGTGGGCCGCCGAAGTCAGCATTGTGCTGAGCGGACTGGAGAAACTTTTCTGGCCGAAGGTCTTCGTCGCCGGTGGCGGCATCAGCCGGGACGCCGAGCAGTGGATCCCGTTGCTCACCAACCGAACCCAGGTGATCCCCGCCCATCTGGAGAACACCGCGGGCATCGTCGGCGCGGCGATGGCCATCGACGCGGGTATCGCGCCGTGAGCGAACCGTTACCAAGATCGGCGGATCCGGGAGGCGCGCGGACAGTACGGCATTAGCCGTTGCTGGGATCGTGCCGTAGGTACCCTGGTTCGATCGTTACAATGGAACGTACTCCGGCCGCGAGCCGGAAACCCCAGACCCGGCGCTCAGCCGGTGAAACCCGACAGACCGCTCCGCCGGAACACCACTCTGGCGTGACGCCGCACGAGACCGTCACGAAAGGGCGTACGTGGTAGCCACGACCCGTCAGACCGCCGAATCGGCCGATGCCGACTCCGCAGATGTAACCGAAGCACGGCCGGTCCGCAAGGCTGCCGCTAAGAAGGCTCCGGCCAAGAAGGCCGCCGCCAAGAAGGCTCCGGCCAAGAAGGCCGCCGCGAAGGCGACGAAGGGCCCCGCCAAGAAGGCGGCACCGAAGAAGGCCGGACCCGACGGCGAGCCGGGCGGCGACGAGAACCTCGAGGCCGAGGATCTGGACCTGGAGGATATCGGCGATCTCGAGGTGTCCGAGGACGACCTCACCGACGACGCCGAGGAGCTGGTCGAGGAGGTCGCCGAGGAAGTCGAAGAGGGCGAGACCGACGAGCCGACCGCCGCGGACAAGGCCTCCGGCGACTTCGTCTGGGACGAGGAGGAATCCGAGGCGCTGCGCCAGGCCCGCAAGGACGCCGAGCTCACCGCATCGGCCGACTCGGTGCGTGCCTACCTCAAGCAGATCGGCAAGGTCGCGCTGCTCAACGCCGAAGAGGAGGTCGAACTCGCCAAGCGGATCGAGGCCGGGCTCTACGCGGCGGAGAAGGTGCGCGAATTCGCCGAACAGGGTGAGAAGCTGCCGGTCGCGATGCGGCGCGACTACACCTGGATCGTGCGCGACGGCAACCGCGCCAAGAACCATCTGCTCGAAGCCAACCTGCGCCTGGTGGTCTCGCTGGCCAAGCGCTACACCGGCCGCGGCATGGCGTTCCTGGATCTGATCCAGGAGGGCAACCTCGGTCTGATCCGCGCGGTCGAGAAGTTCGACTACACCAAGGGCTACAAGTTCTCCACATACGCCACCTGGTGGATCCGGCAGGCCATCACCCGCGCCATGGCCGACCAGGCCCGCACCATCCGCATCCCGGTGCATATGGTCGAGGTCATCAACAAGCTCGGCCGCATCCAGCGCGAGCTGCTCCAGGACCTCGGCCGCGAGCCGACCCCGGAGGAGTTGGCCAAGGAAATGGACATCACGCCGGAGAAGGTCCTCGAGATCCAGCAGTACGCGCGTGAGCCGATTTCGCTCGATCAGACCATCGGCGATGAGGGCGACAGCCAGCTCGGCGACTTCATCGAGGACTCCGAGGCCGTTGTCGCGGTGGACGCGGTGAGCTTCACGCTGCTGCAGGACCAGCTGCAGTCGGTGCTGGAGACGCTGTCCGAGCGCGAGGCGGGCGTGGTACGGCTGCGCTTCGGCCTGACCGACGGCCAGCCGCGCACCCTCGATGAGATCGGCCAGGTGTACGGGGTCACCCGTGAGCGCATCCGGCAGATCGAGTCGAAGACCATGAGCAAGCTGCGCCATCCGAGCCGCTCCCAGGTGCTGCGCGACTATCTCGACTAGAAAGCAACCCGAATCGGGCCGCCGAGCTTCTGCTCAGCGGCCCGATCTCGTATCCGGACCCCCGCTTTGCGCTACCAATCCCAAATGGTCGCAACAGAATTCGGCATCCTGCCGGTCATCCGCCGCCTGCCGGTGCTACTTCGGTCGGACTCCACGGCCCACACTGAGCGGTTCCAACAGCGTGACACGCGGCGTCTCCGGGCGTTCACCACACGAGCATGCGCTGCCATGGCTCGGAGGGATCGGTGCACGATTCGCCCGGTCCTACTCGGCCAGGGAGTGGTTGGCGATGACGTCCAGGTGTGCGGAGCGATCGTCGACGAGGCGGCCGATCAGTCGGACGGGGTCGCACTGGTCGGTTTCCGACCATTCCGGCCAGGGCGTTGTCGAACCAGCCATTTATAACCCGCAGGTAGCGGCCGGTCGTCGGCAGCGATGGCGCGCAGTGCGGTGAAGGAGCAGCTCGGCGTCGTCCTCGAGGGCGTGTCCTACGGCGACCACCGCTGGCGGCTCGGTGATGTGCGGATCGATGGCTTGGACCGGCACTGCCACCACGTGCGGATGAGTCCAGAGCACGGAACCTTATCGCTGTTCCCGCTGCCCAGCACCGAGGTCTGGCAGTTCCGGGCGGCCATCCCCGCCGATGACTCCGACCCAGTGGCCCCGACCGTCGAATTGTTCCGCCGCCTATTTGCCGAACGGCCGCATCGCCCACGTCTACCGAGGCCCCGCGAACCATTCCTTCTCCTCCTGATAGTCAGCGGCCACTACCAGTGTGGGCGCGGCAACTCTGTCCGCACTCTCTTCGCCTGCGACCCCGCTATCTGCGAACCACGTGTGCTCGTTGACAATTTCTACGGCATTGGTTCGAACTGGTTCTGCGACAGCACTTTTCGGCATACTTCGGAGCAATCGGCCAGCCACATGGCGGCAATCGCAATAGCGTCCGGCCCGCTAACCAATTCACGTTTCAATCAAACCTGAAAGTGACCGAAACCACTTCTAGCGAAACGGATTTCGACACCCAAATGGCCGTCAGCTGTCGTATCGTCTGACCCGCCGTTGTTTCGATCGCCGAATATTCCACATTCGGCAGTGGGGGCGTTGCGTGCTCGATATCTACCATTTCAGTTACGGTCTACTGACCCCGCTTCTGGCCTACACCATGTCGGTGACCGGATGCCTGCTCGGACTGCAGTGCGCAGCCCGCGCCCGTACCGGCAAGGACCGGGTCGGCTGGCTACTCGGCGCTGCCATCGCGATCGGCGGTACCGGCATCTGGGTCATGCATTTCATTGCGATGCTGGGGTTTTCGATCCGGGGTACCGAGATTCGATACGACATTCCGCTCACTCTGCTCAGTGCGATCACCGCGATCGCAGTGGTCGGGATCGGTCTGTTCATCGTGATCAAGCCCGAGCCGACACTGCTCGGGCTGCTGACCGGAGGTACGGTGACCGGGATCGGCGTCGGGGCCATGCATTACGCAGGCATGTACGCGATGAAGTCGAATGCGGTGATCACCTACGACGCGCAGCGGGTGGCACTGTCGATGGTGATCGCCGTGGTCGCTTCGATCGTGGCGTTCTGGTTCACATTGCGCGTCAAGGGATTTCTCTCCACCGTCGGCGCCGCATTGATCATGGGTATTGCCGTCTCCGGTATGCACTACACGGGGATGTCGGCGATGCACGCGCACGCCGGGCACGGCGGTTCCCCCGAGGGCACGGAAGCCATGCAGCTGATCGGGCCGCTGATCGTCACGATCAGCGTGGTGACCATGCTGCTGCTCATCAGCGTCAGCCTGACCGAGATCGAGCGCAATATCGAACTGCCGCCACTGCGTCTCGCACCGCGTTCCAGGCCGGATCAGCTGCCGCCGCTACCGCCGGTCGAGCCGGAAATCCTGCCGCCCGCGACCGCGTACTGGCCGACGCGGACCGAGGTCCCGCACCGCTGAGCCGTGCCCGGCGATAGACGCTCAGTCCCGGGTCGGCCAGTATCGCGCCGGACGCGCTCCGCCGGCCCCGTCGTAGGCCGGATCGTCCACATCGGTGATGCCGATGTGCAACAGCAGCATCATGGTCACCATGCCGACGCCGACCGTCAGCGGAGTCAGCAGCTGGGCCCAAGCAGAAGGCGCATGACGGCGGCAAGGGCAAGATCTTCGACGCGGCCGCCGAAACCGCCATCGCCTACAGCGAAGCACTCGACAATGGCGGGCCAGGGCTGGTGCTCGGGCTCAAGCACACCCTGTTCGACAAGCTCGTCTATGGCAAGCTGCGCGTCGCGCTCGGCGGCCAGTGCGAGGCCGCGGTCTCCGGCGGCGGACCGCTCGGCGCGCGCCTCGGCCACTTCTTCCGCGGCGTCGGCGTCACCATCTACGAGGGCTACGGCCTCACCGAGACCACCGCGGCCGTCACCGTGAACACCCCCGAGAATATTCGCGTCGGCTCCGTCGGCAAGCCCATCGAGGGCCACGCGGTCAAGATCGCCGAGGACGGCGAACTGCTGCTGCGCGGATCGGTCGTATTCAACGGCTACTGGGGCAATGCCGAGGCCACCGAGGAGGCCTTCACCGACGGCTGGTTCAAGACCGGTGACCTGGGCGCCATCGATGGCGACGGATATGTGACCATCACCGGCCGCAAGAAGGAAATCATTGTCACCGCGGGCGGCAAGAACGTCTCCCCCGGGCTGATGGAGGATTCGCTGCGCGCGCACCCGCTGATCAGCCAGGTCATGGTGGTCGGCGACGGACAGCCGTTCATCGGCGCGCTGATCACCCTCGACCCGGAGGCGCTGCCCGGCTGGAAGGAACGCAACGGCCTGCCCGCCGAGACCCCGATCGAGCAGGTGATCGAGAACCCGGCGCTGGTCGCGGAGATCAATGCCGCGGTCGCCGAGACCAATAAGAAGGTCTCGCATGCCGAGGCGATCAAGAAGATCCGCATCCTGCCCGTCGACTGGACGCAGGAGACCGGCGAGCTGACGCCGAAGATGTCGCTGAAGCGGGCCGTAGTGATGAAGCAGTACGGGTCCGAAGTGGAGAAGATCTACGGCTGACGTCGAGTTTCGAAGGCGCCGTCCGCGAATTGCGGGCGGCGCCTTCGCATTTGTTACCGCGGCACACTGAACTGTGGCCCGAGCGCTCATTCCCCGGCTGATGCGAGTCCGGAACAGGCGCTGAGGCCGATGCCCGAGAAATAGCGGCGGACAACGGGATCGGCGAACGCGCTCAGCGCTCCCGCGTCGGGAGCCGGTCCAGAAAATCGGCGATCAGCGATGCGATTTCGGGCAGGTGCGTCTCCAGGGCGAAGTGGCCGGTATCGAAGACGTGCAGTTCGGCGTCGGGGAGATCCGCGCGGTACGCGTGGGCGCCGGGTTCGGGGAAGAAGGGGTCGTTCGAGCCCCAGACGATCAGGGCGGGTGGGGTGTACTTACGCAGCCACAGCTGCCACTGCGGGTAGGCGGCGACATTCGACTTGTAGTCGAAGGCCAGGGCTACCTGGGCCTCCTTACGGCCGGGGAGGTCGAGGAAGTACTGGTCGAGGATCCATGATTCCGGGGTGAGCACGGTCGGATCGGGGACGCCCTGCTCGTACTGACCGCGGGTGCCTTCCAGTGTGAGCAGTCCGCGGATGGTGTCCTCGGCTCCTTCCTGTTCGGGACGCAGTGCGGTGAAGTCGCGGGCGAGATCCGAGAGTCCCGCTTCGTAGGCGTTGCCGTTCTGGACGATGAGCCCGTTGATCCATTCGGGGTGGCGCAGTGCGATGCGCAGGCCGATCGGAGCGCCGAAATCGAAGATGTACATCGCGAACTCGCGCAGTTCGAGCCGCTCTACGAAACCTTCGACCACATCGGCCAGTCGGTCGAAGGAGTACTCGAAATCGGCTGGTGCGGTGGTATTTCCGAAGCCCGGGTAGTCCGGGGCGATCAGCCGGTACTGCGCGCCGAGCACATCGAACAACCTGCGGAACTGGTGCGAGGCCGACGGGAAACCGTGTAGCAGCAATAGCACCGGAGCGTCGGCGCGGTGCGGGACCGATTCGCGGTAGAAGACCTCGACACCGCCGACATCGATGCGGCGGTGCTGGACGGCTGGCAGCTCGATCATGGCTTCACATGCTTTCTCTCCGTGATGATGCATTAGTTCTAGCCGATCCCCCACTAATGTGTCAATCGACAGATGTACCATTAGTCATATGAACGAAGCCCCGCTGATCGGCGAGCCGCTGGCACTGGACCTGGTCAACACCCGGCCGACCGGCACCGATCTGCTGGATACCCCGGAGCACCTCGCGAATTGGCTTGCCCTGCAAGCCGCACGGCTTCCGGAGCTGGCCGTAGCGCATCCGACCGCCGCCGACCTCGCTGCGGTGCATGCGGTGCGCGACCACATCGGTTCCGTGCTCGACGCACTGCTGCACGATGGCCGCCCGCCCGCCGACGCACTGCGCGCACTCAATACCGCCCAGGCCGCCGCGCCCGCCATCCGGCAGCTGGCTTGGGACGGCAATGCGGTCACCGCAACCACGCGCCGCAACGGCACGTCGGCCGAAAAACTGGCCGCCGTGCTGGCCGAGGCCGCCATCGACCTGTTCACCGACCCATCGATCGGCAAGCTGAGGCGCTGCGAGGCCGAGGATTGCGTCCTACTGTTCCTGCCCGCCCACCCGCGGCGGCGCTGGTGTTCACCCGACCGCTGCGGCAATCGGGTCCGCGTTGCCCGGTACTACCAGCGGCACAAGGCCGATTGATATTCACGTCACCGAATGGTCATACTCCCCGACCGCGCCCGGCAGTACGCTCGGACCATGGCTGAACTGCGCTTTCGGGTGACGGCGGGCATCGTCGCCGCCGGTCTGGCACTCGGCATCGCCGAACTCGTCGCCGCCTTCACCGGCCCCGACAGCGCACCCGCCAACGCTCTGGGCTCGACCGTCATCGACCACACCCCCGACGGCCTGCGCGAATGGGTTATCCAGACCTTCGGCACCAACGACAAGACCCTGCTCTTCGCCTGTATGGCAGTCGTGGCCGTACTCGTGGCCGGATTCATCGGCGCCATGGAGCGCACCGCGCAGCCCCGAGGAACCTGGCTGCTGGCCGCCCTCGGCCTGCTCACCGCCGCCATCGCCATCGGCCGCAACGGTTTCTCCTCCGCCTGGCCCACCGTAATCGGCGTCGCCGCAGGCATTTACGCCCTCCGGGTCCTGACCGCCTACATCGACGACGCGGCAGCCGCAAAGGAGGCCGTACGACGGCCTACCCCGACACCAGTCGTCGCATCCCGCGATGACGCGGTGCGCCGCGATGCGGCCGAACCGCTGGCCCCCGGAGCCGACGATCAGGCAGCCGATGATGCCTCGACCCCGCACGCGGCAAGCGGTATTGCCGCGTCCGGTACTGCGGCACCTGGTGCATCGGCGGAACCGAGAATCGGTGCGGATCAAGATGATTCCTCCGATGCGAGTGCGCCGGCCCCTCCGGCCAGTGCTGGCGCCGCAGCGGCCGAGCCGAAACCCGCCGGGGCAGAGAGTTCGACGACCGGAACCGCGGCAATGCCGCAGCGGCGACAGGTATTGCAGGGCATCGCCATTGCGGGTGGGTTGGCGTTACTCAGTGGGCTGGGTGGACGGCTGATCGGGGTGCGGCGGCGGGATGTGTCCGGTGAGCGGGCGGCGGTCCAGCTGCCGGAGCCGAGTGGGCCCGCGGTATCGCTCACACCCGACGCGGATCTGAAGCTGCCGGGACTGACGCCGTATCTGACGTCCAATAGCGACTTCTACCGCATCGATACCGCGCTCATCGTGCCGCAGGTCTCCATCGACGATTGGTCATTGCGGATTCATGGAATGGTGGATCGCGAAATCCAGCTCAGCTGGGCCGATCTCGCCAAGCGCACACCGGTCGAGACCTTGGTGACGCTGGCATGTGTATCGAATCCGGTCGGCGGCGATCTGATCGGCAACGCGCGCTGGCGCGGCTACCGCCTGGACGAACTGCTCGCGGAGGCGGGGCCGCACCCGGACGCCGATATGGTGCTGTCGCACAGCATCGACGGCTTCACCGCGGGCAGCCCACTGGCCGTCCTCACCGACGGCCGCGACGCACTGCTGGCCGTCGGCATGAACGGCGAACCCCTCCCGGTCGCGCACGGCTACCCGGCCCGCCTGGTCGTGCCCGGTCTCTACGGATATGTCTCCGCCACCAAATGGGTCACCGAACTGGAGATCACCCGCTTCGACCGCGCGACCGCCTACTGGACCCGCCGCGGCTGGTCCGCCCTCGGCCCCATCAAAACCGGCACCCGCATCGACACTCCCCGCGCCCGCACCAAACTGCAACCGGGCAGCACCGCGATCGCCGGCGTCGCGTGGGCCCAGCACCGCGGCATCCGAGCCGTCGAAGTCCAAATCGATAACGGCCCATGGCAACCCGCCCGCCTGTCCGCCGAACAATCCATCGACACCTGGCGCCAATGGGTCTACGACTGGAACGCCACCCCCGGCACCCACACCATCCGCGCCCGCGCCACCGACGGCACCGGCGAAACCCAAACCGAAGAACGCCGCGCTGTAGTCCCCGACGGCGCCACCGGATACCCCACCACCACGGTCACCGTCGGCTGATCCGAAGTCAGCCGCCCGCCAACGATTCCGCTCGAGAATCGCGTGCGCCCCGCGGACCGAACGGCCAGCGGGGCGCAGCACAGACAACTCAGGCGGCGACCGAGTCGGACTTGGCCAGGTCGGTCTTCGCGCCGGGTGCGGCGGACTCACCGTGGCGCAGGAACATGGCCGAGGCAATGACGCCGATCAAGAGGATGCCCGCGGGGAGCAGGACGGATTGGCTGAGGGCGGTGCTGAAGGCGTCCTTGACGAATTCCGGGATCGGCCCCTGTCCCGCACCGCCTTCGGAGATCTTGCCGCCGCCGAGACCGTTGGCGGTCATGCGGGCCGCAACCAGGGCGCTGATCGCGGCGCTGCCGAGTACCGAACCCACCTGGCGGGTGGTGTTGTAGATACCCGCACCCGCACCGGCCAGCTGGATCGGCAGGTTGTGGGTGGCAGTGGAAGCCAGCGGCGCCCAGATGCAGGCGTTGGCGACACCGGCCAGCGCAGCCCCGAGCAGGAACCACACGATCGACGAATGCGGCGACATCACGGCCGCGAACCAGAAGACCGAGACCGAGAACCCGATGAATCCGATGGTCGGCACGATGCGCGGGTGGAACCTATCGGAGATCTTGCCGATGATCGGCGCACAGACGCCGGTGAGGATCGCCATCGGCGCGAATACCAGGGCCGATTTGGTGGGCGACATCTCCCGCACAGCCTGCAGGTAGAAGTACAAGGGCACCATCATCGAGGTGACCGCCGCGCCCATCGCCGCAATGGCCACATTGGACAGCGCGAAGTTGCGGTCGCGGAACAGCCCCAATGGCAGCAGCGGCTCGCCGGTATTGCGCGACTGGTTCACCAGGAACACCGCGAGCACAACCAGGCCAGCGCCGATCATCAACCAGATGCGCAGCGACCAGTCGTAGGTATTGCCCTCCTGGATACCGAATACCAGCAGGAACAGACCGATACCGCTGAGCACGACACCCGGGACGTCGAACTTGTGCTCATTGGTGGGCAGCGCGGGCACCAGCCATACCGCCAGCGCGAAGGCGATGATGCCGACCGGAACATTCACGATGAAGATCCACTCCCAGCCGAGCCCGTCGACCAGCACACCGCCGAGGATCGGACCGACCAGCGTCGCGAGACCGGCGACGCCACCCCACAGACCCATGGCCGCACCGCGCTTATCCGGCGGGAAGGTCCTGGTGATGACCGCCATGGTCTGCGGCGTCATCATCGCGGCGCCGAGTCCCTGCACGGCCCGCGCGGCGATCAGCATGCTGACCGATCCGGACAGACCACACCACAGCGAGGCTGCGGTGAAGACCGCCAGGCCGACCAGGTACAAGTTCTTGGGCCCGTAACGGTCGCCGAGCCTGCCGGTCACCAGCAGCGGTACCGCGTAGGTCAGCAGGTAGGCACTGGTCACCCAGATCACCTGGGAGATGTCGGCCTGCAGATCCTTCATGATCGCCGGATTGGCAACCGCGACGATGGTCATATCCAGCAGGATCATGAAGAAGCCGACGACCAGCGCTGACAGCGCTAGCCACGGATTGCGTTGGGTGGTCATGAATTCGGTTCCAATCTCGGATGTCTGTTCGCGATGACGCAGGACAGGTCGGGTCGGCCGGGTGCGCGGCCATTGGCCTCGCGCACACCGGTGCGCATCAGGGCGGTGACGCGCTGGTCTCGGACCAGTCGCGCGGCACCGGGGGCGGTTCGGGATTCCCAGCAGCGGACCAGGGGTGCTCGTGCTCGGTGATCCGAACGCCGGTGTCGGGATCGAATTCCTCCCACTCCATCTCGCCGCTGTCCAGTTCGGAGATCAGGTTGTTGACCCAGGCGATCTCGGCCGTCATGGTGGCGTGCAGATACGGGAGCACGATCCAGTAGCGACGCGGCACGGCATGCACACCGGCCCACTGACTCATCATCTCCACGTCCGTGAGGTCGTGCGCCAACCTCTCCACACGCTCGCGCAATAACGCGAGCACCTCCTGCGCGGGGAGGTTGTGCGCCTCCTGGAGCGCGACCGGGAACACCGGATACTCCCGCGCGGGATTGCGCAGGATTTCGGCAATCCTGGAACGCAATGTCTCCCGGCCGCTTTCGGTGATCCGGTAGATGGTGCGTTCCGGCCGGTTCCCGTCCCGGTCGACGCCCTCGGCGCACACCAATCCTTGATCGGCCAACCGCGCCACCGTGTGATAGAGCGAGCCCGGCCGCACCTTCACCAACATGTCCTCACGACGGGCGATCAAGAGCTGAAACGCCTCGTAGGGATGCATGGGCCGCTCGTCGAGCAGCGCGAGCACGGCGATCGCCAATGGCGTCACCGTAGGGCGCGCGTGCTGCCCCATTTCGGTCACCTCCCGCATATCGAGTCCGAGAGCACGCACGCTAGCCGCAGCCGCCGACATACTCCACATCAAATACTCCACGTGGAATATACGGCGCGGATCAGTCACGCCACAAGAGGACGCTATCCAACGGAAATGTGATGGGCGACATAGCAAACGACCCGAGCGTGAACCGCTCGGGTCGTCGTGACCGGGGATTTCCGATGAAACGCGGCTAGAGCGCGTGCGTGTCCAACCAGGCTCGGGCCACCTCAGCGGCATTCGCGCCATCGCGCACCTTGCGGATCATCTGCGCCAACTCATCGGTCGTCAGCTCACCCGCGACGTAGTTCAGCTTCTTGATCTGCCGATCGTCGAGCAGACCCGTGCGGTAGACCGCCAGCACATTCTCGGCACGCACCGCGTAGTCGGCGTCGGTGAGGATCGTCAGCCCGTCGGTTGCACCGGGGACCAAAGCGGATGGCCCGGTCAGGATTCCGGCCTGGATCTCGCCGTCCAACAATGCTTTTCGCAGCGCAGCTGCATCCGGATAGGGCCTGGTCCCGGCGAAATCGCAACCGGCAATCCGCACCGGGCCCGGCGCTGACAGCACATCCGGCACCGGTGCCACCCCGGCTTCGATCGCATCACACCGCGGCGCGAGCGCGCTGACCGATCGCACGTTATCGCGGATTGCCGCGGCTTCGGTCAGCAGCACCCGGGATCGCATATCGGTACCGTCGGCCGGATCGGATACCGCGAGCCCCTCCGGCAGCGACCGGTTCAACTCCTCGGTCACCGACAGCCGCGCCGCCGTCGACTTGTCCGCCACATCGGTGGTGACCTCCGGCTTGCGGGCCTGTGCCCCGGCATTGAGAAAGGTGAGCAGTTCGCCACTGTGTTCACCGACCACCGTCACGGTGCCCGCGTCCAATGCGGCCAGATAGTCCGCCCGGCGACCGAGATCTGCGGCCACCGAGGTGCGCGCACCGGTCCGCGCGAGCGCCCCCGCATAAATTTGCGCAAGCAGATTTGATTCCATCGAATCGCCCGCGCCGACCGCTATCGTCGGTCCCGGATCGTCGTTTCCACAGGAAACGGCCAGCGTGACGGCCGTCACGACCATCAGTCGTGCCAGCATCCGCCTCGACGCGGCCAATACCATCCGGGGACACCAACTCTCCGTAGCGAACAGGAACACCATGCAACGGGCAGTATGAACTACCAGAATGTACCGGGTGGCCGTGCGTACACGGCTCCTTGCACCGCCCGTCCATGCCGGAAGGACTCCAGTGAAATCCACGATCACCCCCGATGCCGCGAGGCACGGGCGGTTCGCGCTGCGGCTGACGCTGCGCACCGCCCGCGTTCTCGTCGCCGCCGCGGCACTGGCCGCCGCCATGATCCTGTCCGCCTGCGGCAGCTCCGATCCGCTTGCGGCCAAGGGCAATTGTGACGGCGACGGGCTGACCGTCGGTTCGGCGAACTTCCCGGAGTCCGAGACGGTCGCGAATATCTACGCGGAAGTGTTGCGCGTCAACGGATTCAAGGTCGACACCAAGCTCAATATCGGCAGCCGCGAGGCCTACATCCCGGCGCTGCGCAAGTGCGCGATCTCGGTGATCCCGGACTACAACGGCAACCTGCTGCAGTATCTGGACAAGAGCGCGACCGCGACCAGCTCTGCCGACGTCGACGCCGCACTCGCCAAGGCGGTCGGCTCCGATCTGGCCGTCGGCACCCCAGCACCCGGCCAGGACTCCGATGCGGTCGTGGTCACCAAGGCCACCGCGGAGCGGTGGAACCTGCACAGCATCGCCGATCTGGCCGCGCATTCGGCCGAGGTGAAATTCGGCGCGCCCGCCGAATTCCAGGAGCGCGCGGGCGGCCTGCCCGGCTTGAAGAAGAACTACAACCTCGATATCGCCGCGAACAACTTCGTGCCGATCGCCGACGGCGGTGGCCCGGCGACCGTGCGCGCGCTGGTCGACGGCACGGTGACCGCGGCCGATATCTTCACCACCTCCCCCGCGATTGTGCAGAACAACCTGGTGGTGCTCGAGGATCCGAAGCACAACTTCCCGGCCCAGAATGTGGTGCCGCTGTTCACTACCGCCAAGAAGACCGATAAGGCGCTCGCCGCGCTCAATGCCGTCTCCGCGAAACTCACCACCGACGAGCTGATCAAGCTCAACGAGGCGGTCTCCGGGAACAGCAAGACCGAACCCAAGGCCGCGGCACAGCAATGGGTCACCGCCCAGGGGCTGAACACGCCGACCAAGTAGGAGCCAGCGTGTCCGATATCGAATTCAGCCGGATCAGCAAGACCTATCCGGATGGCACCCACGCCGTCTCCGAACTCGATCTGTGCATCGAATCCGGTTCGTTCACCGTCTTCGTCGGACCGTCGGGCTGCGGCAAGACCACCTCGATGCGGATGATCAATCGGATGATCACGCCCAGTTCGGGCACCATCACTGTTGGCGGCGAAGATATTTCGACGGTGAATCCGGTCGAGCTGCGGCTCGGTATCGGCTACGTGATCCAGAGCGCCGGACTCCTGCCGCACCGCACCGTCATCGACAATGTCGCGACCGTGCCGGTGCTGCAAGGGGTTCGGCGCCGCGCGGCCCGGGCGGCCGCACTCGAGGTGCTGGACCGGGTCGGGTTGGACCGCTCGCTGGCCAACCGGTATCCGGCCCAGCTCTCCGGCGGCCAGCAGCAGCGAGTCGGGGTGGCCAGGGCACTGGCCGCCGATCCGCCGGTGCTGCTGATGGACGAACCGTTCAGCGCGGTCGATCCGGTGGTGCGCGAGGAATTGCAGGCCGAAATGCTGCGCCTGCAGGCGGAATTGCACAAGACCGTCGTCTTCGTCACCCACGATATCGATGAGGCGGTCAAACTCGGCGACCGGATCGCGGTCTTCGGCCCCGGCGGCATGCTGCAGCAGTACGACGAACCACAACGCGTACTCGCAGCGCCCGCAACCGATTTCGTGGCCGGATTCGTCGGACGCGACCGCGGCTATCGCGCACTGTCGTTCCGCAGCGCGGACAGCCTGGTACTGCACGAGATTCACACCGCGACCGAATCCGAACTCGCCGAACTTCGCCTGGAACGCGGCGAATGGGTATTGGTGGTCACCGATTCCGGAGTGCCGCGCGGCTGGATCGATGTCACCGGCGTCGAGGGCATCCGGGCCGGCCGAGCCTTGCACGACAGCATCGCGGCGGGTGGCTCGCTGTTCCCATCGGGCGGTGACCTCAGGCAGGCCTTGGATGCGGCGATCTCGTCTCCATCGGGAATCGGTGTCGCCGTGGATGATTCGGGTGCGGCACGCGGCGGCATCCGGGCTCCCGAGGTACTCGAACAGCTCGCCGGGCAGCGCACGGCGGAGGATGACGAGCGCAATCGGCACTTCTTCGAAACCGAGAGCGCATGAGATATCTGATCGACAACTTCGCCGAGATCATGGGTTTCACCAGGACCCATCTGTATCTGGCGCTGGTGCCGCTCGCACTCGGCCTGATCATCGCGATTCCGGTGGGGGCGTTGGTACGCCGGGTGTCCTGGCTGCGGCGGGTCACGGTGACGGCGGCCAGCCTGGCCTACACCATTCCGTCACTGGCGCTGTTCGTGATCATTCCGCCGTTGGCCGGAATAACGACCATCGACCCGCTGAATGTGATCATCGCGCTCACCGTCTACTCGACCGCGCTGCTCGTGATCGCGGTGCCGACGGCGCTGGATTCGGTATCGCCCACCGTCATCGATGCCGCCGACGCCGTCGGCTTCAGTTCGCTGCGCCGCACGCTGACCGTCGATATGCCCTTGGCCATACCGGTTTTCGTATCCAGCCTGCGGGTCGTGGTGGTCACCAATATCGCCATGGTTTCGGTCGGTGCGCTGATCGGCGTCGGCGGGCTCGGCAAACTCTTCACCCAGGGCTATCAGCGCGACTATCCGGACGAGATCATCGCGGGCATCATCGTGACCCTCGCGCTGGCGCTGATCTTCGACCGGCTCGTATACGCCCTCGGCCGCTGGTCGACCCCGTGGGTGCGCGCCGACGCCAGGGTCGCGAAGGCGAAAGGCGCTGCCGCATGAACCTTTTCATCGACGCCTGGCACTACCTCACCGACGGCGCGAACTGGAACGGCCCGGCGGGCATCGAACACCGCATCGGCGAGCACCTCTGGTACAGCTTCCTGACCATTGTCTTCTCCGCGGCGGTCGCGCTGCCGCTCGGCCTGGTCATCGGGCACACCCGCCGCGGTTCGGCGGTACTCGTCGGATTCGCCAATGCCATGCGCGCCCTGCCGACCCTCGGCCTGCTCACCTTCCTGGTGCTGCTGCTCGGCCTCGGGCTGATCCCGCCGCTGCTCGCGCTGGTCACGGTCGGCATTCCGCCGCTGCTGGCCGGTGCCTACGCCGGAATCGCCAATGTCCCAGCCGATGTCGTCGACGCCTCACGCGCCATGGGTATGACCGAACGCCAGATCCTGTTCCGCGTCGAAGTGCCCAACGCACTGCCGATCCTGCTCACCGGCCTGCGCGGTGCCACCCTCCAGGTCATCGCCACCGCGACCATTGCGGCCTTCGTCAACCTGGGCGGACTGGGCCGCTACATCTTCGACGGCATCGCGGTCTACCGCTACGACCGCGTCCTGGTCGGCGCCCTCCTGGTCGCCGCCCTCGCCATGCTCATGGACGGCCTGCTTGCCTTCGCGGTCTGGGTCAGCGCCCCCGGTACCGGCCGCCTGCGCCACGCGAACCGTGCGATAGTCACACCGGCCGCCATCATGCAAACCTCGGAGTGAACGACGGTCACCGGTGACTGGTCCTGTTGCACACCCCCGATGCTCAGTCGTCGATAACACGTAGCGCCGCAACGAGTTCAGGAACAGACAAGTCGACCGCCCGGAGTTCTTCCAACAGGTCGAAGGCTTCGGTGGCCGTGAGTCCGGGGCGTTTTCCGTGGCAACGCAACATCATTCGGAGCGCAACCCATCCGGTGCTCGTATTGCCGCGCTGAAACGGCCGGGTGCGCACGATCGAATGCAGCAGTGCCGCCGCCTTTTCTTCGATGGACGGATAGCTCTCCGCGCCGGACAGGTTGGCATGTGGCCGCGCCGCGGCCGCGGCTACCAGGCCCGCGTCGCGGACTTCTGGTTTCCCACCGAGTACAGCCGAATTGACAAGGAGCAGAACGTCCGGCGTCACTCGTCGCCCAACCGGGCCAGCAACTCGGCATCCTCGATCATGATCTCCCGCATCAGCGCTCGGCTGCGCGCGCGCTGAGTTTGCGCCTCGACCCAGGCTTCGGCTGCTTGCACGAGGGCGGAGTTCACCGAGATGTGGTCAGCCTCCGCCGCCGCCGTGATCCGGGCGTGGATCTCATCGGGTAGGCGGACGCTGATCGTTGTCATACCAAAATGATACCAAGGACTATCGCGACGGAGGGCGTGAACGCATTTCAGGCCGATATGCCGCGATCTTGCTGCACTGCCAGCAGCCCATCAGCAACTCCGCGTTGACCAACACTGTGATCGGGGTCACTATGTGACGAGACCGTAGGAGTCGTCGTCACCCATGGATGCCCGGCACAACTGTGACCGACCGTGTCGAGTTCCTGCGCAACCTCGGGTCCTGCGGGTTCATTCACCGAGACGAGGAGGTTTGCTGTGAACAGTCGCTCCATGAAGGCTCGCGACATCATGCACGCCGATGCGGAATGGATTCCCGCCGACGAGACGCTGGACCGGGCCGCGCAGATGATGCGCAGGCTGGATGTCGGCGCCCTGCCGATCGGCAACAACGACCGGCTGGTCGGCATGCTGACCGACCGTGACATCGTTGTGAAATGTGTTGCGATGGGCCATGATCCGAGCAAGGTCCGGGCCGGTGATCTGGCGGAGGGCACGCCGCGCTGGGTATCCGACGACGCCGACGTCAGCGAAGTGCTCATCATGATGGAGCGGGACCAGATAAAGCGGCTCCCGGTGGTCGATGCCAAGAAGCGCCTGGTGGGCATGATCTGCGAATCGGATATCGCCAAGAACCTCACCGACGCCCAAGTCGCGAAATTCGTCTCGGCCGTCTCCGTACCGCACTGACGCACAACGAAATACGGGGCCGTCCAGCACTGTGAACGGCCCCGTATTTGCGAGATCAGGTCACGCGACACCCTCGGCGCGGGCCGCGGCGGCGACGGCCTCGGCAACAGCCGGGGCGACGCGCGGGTCCAGCGGGCTCGGCACGATCTTGTCGGGGCTGATTTCATCGGCGACCACGCTGAGGATGGCGTCCGCGGCGGCGATCTTCATGCCCTCGGTGATCCGGCGCGCGCCCGCGTCCAGCGCACCCTTGAAGACGCCGGGGAAGGCCAGCACATTGTTGATCTGGTTCGGGAAGTCGCTGCGCCCGGTGGCCACGATCGCGGCGTACTTGTGCGCGACATCGGGGTGGATCTCCGGATTCGGGTTCGACATGGCGAACACGATCGACTCCGGCGCCATCGAGGCGATCAGTTCCTCGGCGATGGTGCCCGCGGAAAGTCCGAGGAACACATCGGAACCGGCCAGCGCCTCGGCCGCACCACCGGTCAGCCCGCGCGGGTTGGTGCGCTGCGCCAGTTCGACCTTCACCTCGTTGAGGTCGCCGCGGTCCCGGCTGACGATGCCCTTCGAATCGAGCACGGTCACATCCTTGACACCCGCGGCGAGCAGGATGTTCGTGCACGCCACACCGGCGGCGCCAGCACCGGACACCACGACCTTCATATCGTCGATCGCACGGCCCTGCACCTTGGCCGCACCGTTGAGGGCGGCGAGCACCACGATGGCGGTGCCGTGCTGGTCGTCGTGCATGACCGGGCAGTCCAGCGCCTCGATGAGCCGCTGTTCGATCTCGAAGCAGCGCGGCGCCGAGATGTCCTCCAGGTTCACCGCGCCGAAGCTCGGGCGCAGCCGGATGATCGTCTCCACGATCTCGTCGACATCCTTGGTGTCGAGCACGATCGGAATCGAGTTCAGTCCGGCGAACTTCTTGAACAGCGCCGCCTTGCCCTCCATCACCGGCAGCGAGCCGCGCGGGCCGATATCGCCGAGACCGAGCACCGCGGTGCCATCACTCACCACGACGACCAAACGGTCGGTCCAGGTGTAGCGCTTGCTCAGCGCCTCATCTTCCGCGATGGCCAGGCTGACCTTCGCCACGCCCGGGGTGTAGGCGATGGAAAGGTCGCGCTGGGTGTCCAGCGGCGCGGTGAGTTCGACCGATAGTTTGCCACCGAGATGTCCCGCGAAAATCTCGTCGTGCGTGATTTCAGAAAGGCTTGCAGTGGCATTCGGTGCGTCAGTCACAGATGACACGATTTCACTCCTGCTCGGGTCGGACAAACCGGGGGACGGGTTACCGCCGGGTAATGGGTATTGGCTGATTCATACGCTCATCGAGTGCGCTGACCGGGGCGTTTCGAGTCGGACCGCAGGCGTCGAAAGACCGACGGTCCGATACCGAAATGTGGCGCGGCACTGATCCGCAGAGCGAGGGCCGAACGGGTGTGTCCGGATAGAACGTGCGGGGGGATCCTCGGGACGCGACGGTGCGTCGCGAGGCGGAGATCGCCGATGTTCCCGAACCCGGCGGTGGCGTAGGTGGGAATCCGCAACATTCTGCCAGCCGGGACGACGCATTGCCAAACCGGCGTGTCGTATCCCGGCCGAGCGTCATCTTTCGAGGGTAGGTCGTCCGAATTACCTGGGGGTAAGCAGAAACTCGCAGCTCGGTAGCGGTATCCCGTGAGCTGTCACAACGGGACCGGATCGGCCGCGGTGAGATCCGGACCGGCCTCGGGTTCGGGCAGCACCGCGGCGACTTCGGGCACGGCGGCGGCGAGTTGCGCAGCGGGCTGGCGCGGGTCCGATCGCACCCATACCGTGTCGAGCCCGCCGGAGGTCAACCGCACCCGCCAATCCGCCGCGGCGCCGGGATGATCGGTGCGCCTGTGCATCCCGCGGCTCTCGGTGCGCGCCAGGGCACTGTATTTGGTCCAGCGCGCCACCGCCAGCAGTGCCGCCGCCTGCCTGGCCCGCAGCCGATCCGCGCCGAATCCGCCCAGATCGAATTCGGCGCCCGGCCACATGGCGTCGAGTTCGGCGATGCTGTCGCGCAGACTCCCCGCGCTGCGCCAGTAGCTGCGGCGCAGCGGCAGTGTGTGCTCCTGCACCAGCCCGACCACCGCGCGCGGATCAATGCGGGCCACCGGGTTCAGTCCGGCACCCGCCAGCTCGCGCACCGGCCCGGTCCGGCCGCGACCGCGCGCGAACCGGGCCGCACCCTTACCCGCCCATACCCCCGAGGCGATGGCCCAGGCGCCGCCCTGACCGCCGAAGCCGCTGACCGCACCGGTGATCGGCTCGCGCGTCATCACATCGCCCGCGCCGTACAGTCCGGCCACCGTGGTCGCACAGTCCACCCCGGCAATGCGCAGCCCGCCGGTCCCGCGCACGGTGCCCTCGAGCACCGCGCGCAGCGGCACCCGGCGGGTGCGGTCGACCAGGCCCTGCCGGGACAGCCAGCGCCGGACCGGGTACGGCACATCTTCCACTGCGGCGTAGATCCGGTGGCCATCGGCGATCGCGGCGAACGCCGCGGCACGATGACCGGTGATCTTCGCGCCGGATTCGTCGTAGAGCGTCGCGAAATGCAGTGCCAGCCCGGGTGCGAACGCCGCATCGCGGGATGCGGACAGCACCGGCGCAAGTCCGTAGGCGCTGGAGAATTCCATCCCGGACAATTCCGCGCCCGCTTCGACGGCCAGCAGCAGTCCGTCGCCGGTATCGACATCGGTGCCGGCGCCCCCGGACAGGAAGGCGCAGCCGCCAGTGGCGACGACAACGGCCCCGGCCCGGATGGTCCACGGGCGAAAACCATTGAGCTGCTGCACGCCGACCGCACCGGTGACCGCACCGTCGCGATCGACGAGCAATTGCAGCGCGGGATGATGATCGAGCACGTGCACCCCCGCCTCCAGCACGCTGCGGCGCATCCGGCGCAGGTAGCTCACGCCGTCCAGGTAGACGCGCAACGATGGCCCCCTGGCATCGGGGCCACTGCCTTCCCCTGGAAACCGATAGCCCCACTGGGCCAGCTGTTCGACCCGCCGATGCGTCTCGTCGAGCACCCGCAGCATCCACTCCGGTTCGGCGAGTCCGCCGCCGTGCGCATAGGCGCGCCGCACCGCATCGTCCCTGGCGGGTCCCGGCGGGATATTCCACAGCGATGTCGTCCCGCATGCGGTGGGTCCGCTGGCACCGCAGCGTGCCTTGTCGACGAGTACCACCCGAGCGCCCGCGCTGGCGGCGGAGACGGCGGCCCAAACCCCGGCGGGACCGCCGCCGAGGACGAGCACATCCGTCTCGCATTCAGTCACAAAGAGAAATGTTCGACCACAATTCACGTGGCCGCAACCATTACCGAGATATCAGCTCCACCACTGCGTCCAGAGCAATAATCCGGCGACGATGAAAACGACCATCGATCCGGAAAAAGCAGCAAAACCCCGATGCCGATCCGAAAAGATCTGTGCGCCGACGCCGATCACGGATGCGGCGACATGCCATGTCACCGATTCCCCACCGGGTCCGGGAAAATCGCGCCGAGCAGCGATAACCGCGGTACCGACAACGACGAGGGCGAGCACGAACATCCCACCGGCAACAATTCCGCTGAGTCCGCGCAGCACTCTCACGAGGCGATCACCGGCACTCCCGTGGCTTTGCCTGCAAGTTCCTCGAATTGCGCCGGATCGGTGGTGAATTCACCGAGCCGGATGGTTTTGTTCGCGCCGTGATAGTCCGACGATCCGGTCGTGATGAGGCCGAGTTCGGCGGACAGATCGACGAGCAGCGCCCGGTCGGCCGCGGAATGGTCCGGATGCGCGATCTCCAGCCCACCGAGTCCGAGGGTGGCGAGTTCGCGAATCTCGTCGAGCGCGAGCAACCGGCCCCGCTTGCGCGCCCTGGTATGCGCGAGCACGCTGACGCCACCGGCGGCCGCGATCATCTCGACGGCCCGGCGCAACGGCGTATCGGCCTTTTCCGCGTAGTAGCGACCGTGCGGGGCCAGCAATTCGGTAAAGGCCGCGTCCACACTCGGCACCACTCCGGCCTCGACGAGGGCACGCGCCAGGTGCGGGCGGCCCGCGGACGGTCCGGCAGAGGCCAGCACTGCGTCCGGATCGACGGGTAGTCCGTCGGCCTGCATCCGCTCGGCCATCGCGCGCAAACGCTCGACCCGCTCAGCACGCAGGCGCTCGCGCTCGTCGGCGAAGCACCGATCGGTCGGATCGAAGAGGTACGCGAGTAGGTGCACCGGAACCGGCCACCCGTCCTCGCCGAGGCCGATACACGACATCTCCATGCCGCGGACCAGCGTCAACCCCTTCGGCAGCGCGTCGACCGCCTCGCTCCACCCCGCGGTGGTGTCGTGGTCGGTGATCGCGACGACGTCCAGTCCCGCGGCCGCCGCATTCCGGACGAGTTCGGCCGGGGTATCGGTACCGTCGGACGCGGTCGAATGGGTATGCAGGTCGATGCGCACGCCTTCTTTCATACCGTGCCGCTCGTCTCGAGCCGCAGGCGCAGCCGACGTAGCATCGAGCGGTGCCATCTATTCCGCCGCTACCGTCGTTCCGCGGCCAGGCCCGAGCGCGCACGCCGCTGCCCCATATCCCAGTGCCCACCGCGCGTGCGGTGGTCGATTGCGCTGTTTACATCGACGGCAGGCGACTGCCCGGCCACTTCAGTCCTGCGGACGCGATGGCCGAGGTGAGCAACCGCGGAACCGGATTCGTGTGGGTCGGACTGCACGACCCGGACGAGTACCAGATGGCCGATATCGCCAAGACCTTCGATCTGCATCCGCTGGCCGTGGAAGACGTCATCCACGCCCATCAGCGACCGAAGCTGGAACGCTACGACAACACTCTGTTCCTCGTACTGCGCACCGTCAGCTATGTCCCGCACGAAATCCACTCGATCAGCGAGATCGTCGAGACCGGCGACATCATGGTCTTCACCGGACCGAGTTTCGCGGTCACCGTCCGGCACGGCGAGCACACCGGATTGGCCGGTGTCCGAAAGGAATTGGAGAGCCAACCCGAGCAGCTCGGGTACGGCCCCGGTGCGGTGCTGCACGCTGTCGCCGATCACGTCGTGGATTCCTACGTCGAGGTCGCCCAGTCGGTCGAGAACGATATCGACGAGATGGAAGAGGAGATCTTTACGCCGCGCAGCAAAGTGTCCGTCGAATCGATCTATCAGCTCAAGCGTGAGGTCGTTGAGCTACGGCGCGCGGTGAATCCGCTCGGGACCGCGCTCGAAGCACTCGGCCGCAACACCGGAATGCCGTTGCCCAAGGAGGTTCGGCGATATATCCGCGATGTCGCCGATCATCACACGGCGGTGGCCGAGCGGATCAACGATTTCGACGAGGCGCTCAGTGCACTGATCACTGCCGCACTCGCCAAGGTCGGTGTCCAGCAGAACACCGATATGCGCAAGATCTCCGCGTGGGTCGCGATCGCCGCGGTGCCGACGATGATCGCCGGGATCTACGGCATGAACTTCACACATATGCCCGGATTGGAGTCGAGCTGGGCCTTTTGGCTGGTCATCGCGATAACGCTCGGGATCTGCGTCGGGCTTTACGTCAACTTCCACCGCAACAACTGGCTGTAGCGACTCAGAGATTCGCCGCACCGCGTCCTGGGTCGAAGACATCGATACCCGCCTCCGCCCACGCGTCGCGCAACGCCTGCGCACCGCGTACTCGCACCCAGGCCGCCTCGGTCGCGGTCACCGGTACCACCGCGAAATACCGCACCGGCTCGGCGGGCTCGGGCAACACCACCTCGGGAATGTCGCTCTCGCCCAACAACACCGCGGTGAACGGCGCATTGCGCCACATCGGCTCGCCGAGGTCGAGTAGCGCATCGGCTTGCAGCACAACGCCTTCCACGGCTGGCGCCGCGACCAGTACACCGAGTGTGCGGGCCAGCCCCGAGCTCGCTCCGACTCCCGCGCGCAGTGTCAACACCAGTTCGGCCCGCGGCCCGCGCACCGGATCGGCGTGCAGGTCACCGGGATCGCCCATGGGATGGCGGGAGCCGCCGAGGGTTACGTAGTGCACCAGCTCCTCGCCCGGGATGCGCAGGATCTCGATGGGCTCCAACCCGAGGAAGGTCACCGACGCGGAGTCGACACCCGTCGATGCCACACCGAAGTGGTCCAGCACCTCGGTGCGGACCTTCTCCACTACTTCCATGCGCTCAGATCGCCAACCGCGCCAGCATGTCCCGAGCCTGCTCGGCCGACTTCGGGTCGCACAGCACGTCATAGCGGCCCGCCACCAACTGCATGGTGGAGGCGAAGTCGCGCTGTCCCTTGGTCGCCGCGTACGGGATCGAGGTGGAGATGACGCCGAAGATGATGCCGCCGACCAGGCCGACCAGCACCGGCGCGAAACCGCCGGTGGTGGTGAACAGGCTCAGCAGCAGGCCGAGGAACAGGCCGAGCCACGCGCCCGAAACCACTCCGCCGCCGATCACCTTGCCCCAGGTCAGTCGGTACAGCACGCGTTCGACCTGCATGAGGTCGACGCCGACGATGGTCACGTCTTGCACAGGGAACTGGTTGTCGGCCAGGAAATCGACCGACTTCTGCGCCTCGGCATAGGTCGGATACGAGCCGACCGGCCAGCCCGTCGGCGGCGTCGGCAGGCCCTGGCGCGCACGATTCGAGTTCCCCAAGGGATTCGTCATATCTCTATTCTGCTATTCCGAACCGATGTTCGGGGGTGTGAAACGCGTCGTCCCCATCTCTGCGGATCTCAGCATCCCCGCCGCTCGGCCCTTATCGGCGATTACCCGAGCCATCTTGGCGCTGGCTTCATCGATCATTTCGTCGCCGAGCATTACCGCACCGCGCGCACCGCCCTTTTCGGAGGTGTGGAAGGCGTAGGCATCCAGAATCAGCTCGGCGCGATCGTAATCGGCCTGGCGCGGACTGAAGATCTCGTTCGCGGCCTCGATCTGTCCGGGATGCAACACCCATTTGCCGTCGAAACCGAGCGCGGCGGTGCGTCCGGCCGCCCTGCGAAATCCATCGATATCCCGAATTTGCAGGTAGGGGCCATCGATTGCCTGCAATCCGTGCGCGCGGGCGGTGAGCAGGATGGTCATCAGAATGTGGTGGTAGGCATCGCCGGTGTCATAGCCCTCCGGCTGTTCGCCGACCACCAATGTGCGCATATTGATGCTGGCCATGAAGTCGGCCGGACCGAAGACCAGTGCCTGCACCCGCGGACTCGCGGTGGCGATCTCATCGATATTGCGCAATCCCAGCGCGTTTTCGATCTGCGGTTCTATACCGATCCGGCCGACCTCTAGCCCGCTCGCCTTCTCCAACTGGGTGAGCAGCAGATCCAGTGCCCGCACCTGACCCGCATCGGTGACCTTCGGCAGCAAAATCGCGTCCAGGGCCGCACCCGCACCTTCCACCACCGTGATCACATCGGTGTAGGTCCATTCGGTGGTCCAGTCGTTGACCCGCACCACCCGCAGCTGGCTACCCCAGCCGGAGTCGTTCAGCGCCGCCACGATATTCGCGCGGGCCTCGGCCTTGGCCGCGGGCGCGACCGCGTCCTCCAGATCGAGGAATACCTCGTCGACCGGTAGCCCCTTGGCCTTATCGATCATCTTCTTGCTGCTACCGGGGCAGGCGAGCACCGAGCGGCGCGGCTTCATGATCACTCCCGTCGATCGTGGGCATGGTGCGAATACCGGTCCGCGCACCCTCTAACCTGACAGCCATGGCAGCAACCAGGGTGTACGTCGCCAGACTTGCCGGGCTGGTGGTACTCGGCCCGGACGGCGAGTCTATCGGCCGCATCCGTGACGTCGTCGTGGCCATCCGCTACGACCGCCAGCAGCCGCGGGTGCACGGCCTTGTCGTCGAACTGCCGTCCCGGCGACGGATTTTCGTGCCGATGCTGCGGGTCACCACCATCGAACCCGGTGCTGTCGCGCTCAATACCGGCACGGTTAGCCTGCGCCGCTTCACCCAGCGGCCCGGCGAAATGCTCGCGCTCGCGCAGATCGTCGATTCCTCGGTGCGCGTTGACGATCCGGATCTGCCGGATGTCGCGGATGTCGATGTGCTCGTTGTCGATCTCGGCATCGAACAGACCCGGACCAGGGACTGGCGGGTGACCAGGGTCGCGGTGCGCGGACATCGCCGGCTCGGGCGCCGCCGTGCCGTGCACGTGGTGGATTGGACCCAGGTCAGCGGGCTGACCCCATACGAAATCGGCAGGCCAGGCCAGGACGTCACCCAACTGCTCGAACAGTTCGAGGGTCTGCGCCCCGCCGACGTCGCACATCTACTACGCGAACTGCCGGAGAAGCGGCGCGTCGAAGTGGCGGTCGCGCTCGATGACGAGCGCCTCGCCGACGTGGTGCAGGAACTTCCCGATGACGATCAGGTCGATCTGCTCGGCCACCTCGAGGTGGGCCGAGCCGCGGATGTGCTCGAGGCCATGGACCCCGACGATGCCGCGGACCTGCTCGGCGAGCTGCCGACGGGCGAGCGGGAATCGCTACTGGCACTGATGGATCCGGAGGAATCCGAACCGGTCCGCCGACTGCTGCAGCACTCGCCGGATACCGCTGGCGGTCTGATGACCCCGAAACCGGTGATCCTCACCCCGGCAACCACCGTCGCCGAAGCGCTGGCCCGGGTGCGCAACCCGGATCTGACACCGGCGCTGGCCTCCATGGTGTTCGTGGTGCGCCCGCCGACCGCCACACCGACCGGCCGGTTTCTCGGCTCGGTCCACTTGCAGCGACTTTTGCGCGAACCTCCGGCACATCTGGTCGGCGGCATTCTCGACACCGATCTGGCCCCATTGCGCCCAGATGTCCCGCTCGGCGCGGTGACCCGCTACTTCGCGACCTACAACCTGGTCTGCGGACCGGTCGTGGACGAGGAGAACCACCTGCTCGGCGCGGTGAGCGTGGACGATGTGCTCGACCATCTGCTGCCGGAGGATTGGCGCGAGCAGGAGGATACGCCCGATATGGCGCACGAGGCGGCCGCGAGACATGAGGGGACAGCCGACCGTGAGTGAGAAGAGTCCAGCGCGTCAGCGCCTCGAGACGCCGGTGGAATCGCGGTTCCGCTTCGACTACGACGCCGAGGCCATGGCCCGCTCCAGCGAGCGGGTCGCCCGATTCCTCGGCACCGGACGCTATTTGGCGATCCAGACCATCGTGGTGGTCATCTGGATCCTGCTGAACATCTTCGTGATCACGCTGCGCTGGGACCCGTATCCGTTCATCCTGCTCAACCTCGCGTTCTCCACCCAGGCCGCCTATGCGGCACCGCTGATCCTGTTGGCGCAGAACCGACAGGACAACCGCGACCGGGTGTCGTTGGAGGAGGACCGGAGCCGGGCCGCCCAGACCAAGGCCGATACCGAATTCCTTGCCCGCGAACTCGCTTCGCTGCGGATCGCGATCGGCGAGGTTGCTACGCGCGACTATGTCCGGCGCGAACTGGAGGAAATGCGAGAGGTACTGGAACGGATCGAGGCCGCCGAAGCCCCGGATCGCGAGTCGCAGTCGGATAAACCCGCAAAGGGTAATCGCAAGAAAAGCTCCGGCTGAAAGCAGGGCACGGTTCCGGTTTCACCGCCAGTTGCTGACGATTGACAGGAAATGCTCAACAACGTTCTGACCCGCGGGTAACCTGGACGGCGTTGTCCCGAGCCGCCGGGCAGGGGATGTCCCGGACAGCAGCTCCACGACGTCGAGGAATGGTGTGGCCGAATGCGAATATCCGCTCCGATAACCCTCTCGGCCCTGGTCGTCGCTGGTTTGGTCGCCACCGGCTCGGCAACCAACGTCACGCAGTCCAGTACTCCTGACAAAGCCCCTGAAGCTCTGCTCGCCGTGTCGACCGGTCGGGTCGTCGCCAACGGGGCATCCGACAATACCGGCGAGGCGCCATTGTCTCGGACAGTCGGTCTCCTTTCGGTCACGCCGGAGGCTCCCCGCAAACTTCGAGCAATGACCCCGCTTGCCGGTGGCACACCACTGTTCGCTGGTTCGGTGCCATTGCACGACATCTCGCTCCCGGCCACGGGCGGCGCGCTCGGCATCCCGGAAATCGTGCTCGCGGCATATCGCAATGCCGAACTCGCACTGGAATCCTCGATGCCCGGCTGCGGTCTGTCCTGGAGCCTGCTCGCCGGTATCGGCCGGATCGAATCCGGACATGCGGGCGGCGGTCGCACCGACGCCGCGGGCACCACGGTGACCCCGATCTTCGGCCCAGCCCTCGACGGCACCCTGCCGGGTAACCAGGTGATCAGGGCCGCCGACGGCACCGCGGTGCGCGCCATCGGTCCGATGCAGTTCCTGCCGGGCACCTGGAGTCTGTACGCCGCCGACGGCAATGGTGACGGCGTCGCCGATCCGCACAATGTCTTCGACGCCGCCCTCGCCGCGGGCAAATACCTCTGCTCGGGCGGGTTGGACCTGCGCGATCCGCAACAGGAACTGCGCGCGGTGCTGCGCTACAACAACTCGCTCGCCTACGCCGCCAATGTGCTGAGCTGGTCGATGGCCTACCGCACCGGCGGCACCCCGAGCCAGGTGCGCATCTCCCCCGATCTCATTCCGCCGGGCAGCGGGCCGATCACGGCGGGCACGGACATGCTGGCCGCATCCACCACATCGCCGACCACCACCACGACCACCGAGCCACCGCCGGCGAATACAGTGACCATCCCGACGCCGACCCAGGTGATGATCACCATCCCCGGTCTGCCGCCGATCCCGTGCGGCATCTTCTGCCCGCTACCCGCGCCCAAGCCGCCGTGCGAACCGCAGCAGGCGGCGCCGGCGCAGCTGCCCCCGCCCGGCGATCCGGCCCAGTCACCCATCGCACCGGCGCAGACCTTCGGTGCTGGCAATGGCGACCCGAAGGGCGAGCCGAAGGGCGAGCCGAAGGGCGAGCCGAAGGATCCCGCGCACCCGGATCAGCCCGAGGCACAGCCACAGCCACAAGCCGCCAACTGCACTCCGGCCCAACCCGGTGCGGCCCAGCCGGGGCCTGGAGCGGCACAGCCCGCGCCCAATGCGCAGACTCCCCCGCAGTCGCCGGGTGAATCGACGGAGACCACGCCGGAGAAGACGGCGGAGCCCGGCCTGCCCGACGCAGCGGAACCGACACAGACAGAACTCGCAACGCCGCCCGCACCGGGCATCACGCTGCCGTTCGGCATCGTCATCCCGCTGCCCGCACCGGTCCCGCAGCGCTGATACCAGGACAGATAACCGAACCGTTACGCCACACCGGAACCCGATAACGAAGCAGTAACAAAAAGGTCTCGAATGCGGTAATCTCTTCTTCGTTCCATCACGAAGGACTCGCTGCAGAGTCAATGGAGGGTCACCGCACAGTGGGGCGTCACCGGAAACAGTCGCCTGCGACAATCAAGCGCAGCTCCGTTATCGCATTGACCGGATTGGTTCCCGCTGGGTTCGTGGCTGTCGCCGCGTCCGCGGGCACGCTCGATCCGACCGCATCGTCTGTCCTGGAACATGTTCCGGGCGACGATCAAGACGACCAGGCGCTCGGACTCGCGGCCGCCGCGGAACCAGCAGCCACGGACGAATTCGTCGCTCACGCAATGGCAAAGCAGGCACGGAGTGCACCGCCGATCGTGAAAACCGTTGCGCTGCCGGATGGTAGGCAACCGGCCGCGCTGCCGGCCGGCCCGCTCGGCATTCCCGGCGTCGCCGTCGCGGCCTACCAGAATGCCGAACGCACACTCGCCGCCGAGAATCCCGTCTGCGGAATGCCGTGGTATCTGCTCGCCGGAATCGGCCGGGTCGAATCAACCCACGCCTACGGCAAGGCCGACGCCGACGGCAATCCGCTCACACCTGTCTATGGACCGGTTCTCGACGGCAGCCTCGCGGGCAATCACGTCGTCGGCGATACCGACGACGGCGCGCTGGACGGACTCAGCGGATACGACCGCGCCATCGGCCCCATGCAATTCCTACCGGAGACCTGGAAGCGCTACGGCGCCGACGGCAATGGCGACGGCATCGCCGATCCCCAGAACCTGTTCGACGCGGCACTGACCGCGGGCAAGTACCTGTGCGACGGCGGGTTGAACATGCGCGATCTCACCCAGCAGACGCGGGCGATCCTGCGCTACAACAACTCGATGGCCTACGTCGCCAATGTGATGGCATGGGCCGGATCCTATGCCTCCGGTATCGCACCCAAGCCCGGTGACCTGCCGCGAATCTGACACAACGTAAAATTTCTGCCATGCCAGTGGTTACGGAAGCGGATGTGCGGGGAGCCCTCGCGAAGGTCGACGACCCGGAGATCCGCAAACCGATCACCGAACTGGGCATGGTGAAGAGCATCGCGATCGGTGCCGATAGCAATGTCCATATCGTCGTCTACCTGACGACGGCGGGCTGCCCGCTGCGCACCGAGATCACTCAGCGGGTCACCAAGGCGGTGGCCGATGTCGCTGGCGTCGGTGCCGTCACGGTCGAGCTCGACATCATGAACGACGAGCAGCGCACCAACCTGCGCAAGCAGCTGCGCGGCGACTCCGCCGATCCGGTGATCCCCTTCGCCCAGCCCGGTTCGCTGACCCGCGTGTACGCGGTGGCCTCGGGGAAGGGCGGCGTCGGAAAGTCCAGTGTCACAGTCAATCTCGCCGCCGCCCTAGCTGCACGCGGTCTGTCGGTCGGTGTACTGGACGCGGATATCTACGGCCACTCGATTCCGCGGATGCTCGGCACCGACGCGCGGCCGACCCAGGTCGAGCGGATGATCATGCCGCCGCAGTCGCACAATGTGAAGTTGATCTCCATCGCGCAGTTCACCCAGGGCAATACGCCGGTGGTGTGGCGCGGTCCGATGCTGCACCGGGCGCTGCAGCAGTTCCTCGCCGATGTGTTCTGGGGCGACCTGGACGTGCTGCTGCTCGATCTGCCGCCCGGCACCGGCGATGTCGCGATCTCCATCGCGCAGCTGATCCCGAATGCGGAGATCCTGGTCGTCACCACGCCCCAGCCCGCGGCCGCCGAAGTCGCCGAGCGCGCCGGTGCGATCGCGCTGCAGACACGGCAGCGGATCGCCGGCGTCATCGAGAACATGTCCTGGCTCGATCTGCCCGATGGCACCCGGATGGACCTCTACGGCTCTGGTGGCGGCCAGTCCGTCGCCGAACGCCTCACCCGTGCGGTGGGCGCCAATGTGCCACTGCTGGGCCAGATTCCGATCGAACAGGCATTGCGCGAGGCCGGTGACGAGGGCACGCCGATCGTGCTGCGGGATCCGGAGAATCCGGCCGCCAAGGCATTGCTCGAGGTCGCCGACAAACTCGCGATCCGCCGTCGTGGACTCGCGGGCATGTCACTCGGCATCGATACGACGCGCCACCTGTAGCGGCGCGACGCGACGGCGCACCCGATCGCCCACCGACTTCGGGCCGCGGCGCGCCAACTCGGATCTACGAGACGAAAGCGGACTTGGTCGCCCGGCCAGCTGGCCACCGGCAATTCGAAGTCCGATTTCCGCAGGGCGGGTGGATGCCAGGTGTCGGTGTCGGCCAATAAGCTCGTGACATGCTCACGCTGCTGTTGTACGTGCTGATCGTCGGCTTGGTCGCCGCGGTCCTGTTCTTGCTCGCCAGTGCGGTATTCGGGCGCGCCGAGGAACTCGGACCGCTGCCCGAGGGCACGACCGCCACCGTTCTGCCCGCCGAGGGCATCAGCGGCGCCGATGTGCGCGCACTGCGCTTCCAGCAGGTGGTGCGCGGTTATAAGGCGGGCGAAGTGGACTGGGCGCTGACCCAACTCGCGACCAGAATCGACGAGCTGCAGCTCCAACTGGCCGAGGCGCTCGCCGCCCAGAGCCCGAACCTCCAGAAGCCGAACGTCCAACTTTCGAACCCGCAGCCGAGCACACAGACACCGGCAACCCCCAACGGCCCGACCGCACAGCCGCATACACCTGCTACCCAGCCCGACGCCCAGCCGCAAACACCGCCCGCTCCGACCAACGGCACCATCGCGCAGCCACAGCCGCCATCCGCCCAACCACAGACACCGACCGGTCACCCGCACGGCCCGACCGCCCAGTGGCGCACACCGGTCCCCCAGTCGGGCACTCCGACCACTCATCCACCGACACCGACCGGCCAACCGCACGGCGCGATCGCCCATCGGCAGCCGCCGACCGCATCACCCAACGGCACACCTGCCCCGCCGCACGCGGCGGCCCCCCAACCGCAGGCACCGACCGGCCAGCCACACGAGCCGATCGCCTACGCGTACACACCGGTCACCCCGCAACCGACACCGGCCACCGAGCCGCGCGTTCCGATTGCGCGGCCGCAGGTACCCATCGCTCAGCCGGAAGCTTCCTTTGCCCAGCCGAATCAACCCGCTGTCCACCCGCAGGTGCAGTTCGGGCTGGAGCAGAAATGACCGCCGAGATCGCTGGGGCCGCGCTGGCGGCCGAATCCGATGGCAAGCTCCGCTGCCCGTGGTCGGAGGGGTCTCAGCTCTACCGCGACTATCACGACCACGAATGGGGTAAGCCGCTACACGGCGACGACGCCATGTTCGAGCGCATGTGTCTCGAGGCGTTCCAATCGGGTCTGGCGTGGATCACCATTCTGCGCAAGCGACCGGCCTTCCGTGCTGCGTTTGCCGGGTTCGCGATCGACCGGGTGGCCGCCTTCGGTGACGGCGATGTGGCGCGGCTGCTCGCCGATCCCGGCATCGTCCGCAACCGGGCCAAAATCGATGCGGCGATCGCCAATGCGCGCGTCGCCGCGGACCTCGATATCGGACTCGACGAACTGATCTGGTCCTTCGCCCCGGCGTCTCGGCCACGCCCACGCACAATCGCCGAGGTACCCGCGACAACTCCCGAATCCGTAGCTCTGGCAAAAGAATTGAAGCGACGCGGGTTCCGTTTCGTCGGTCCGACCACCGCCTATGCGCTGATGCAGGCGACCGGAATGGTCGACGACCACCTGGCCGATTGTTGGGTCCGGTAGCGACTGCTCGCAGGTCGCTCGAAATGGTCGGCGCTGAGCGGCCCGATCCAGGCCGAGCGGTCACATTTCGAACTCAGGTATCCGTCCACTCCGGCGATAGGGAAGAATGGGACGGGTGTAGCTCGCCAAATGCCGGTGAGCTCGCTGGTTGGTGACAACTGGAGTTCCAAGAAAGTGCGCAGGATATCGCGCAGATCTGGAGGGAGCAGAGGATGGCGGCCATGAAGCCCCGCACCGGGGACGGTCCCCTCGAGGCAACCAAGGAAGGGCGTGGAATCGTGATGCGGGTTCCACTCGAGGGTGGCGGGCGTCTGGTCGTTGAACTCACGCCGGATGAAGCGGCAGCGCTCGGTGACGAACTGAAGAGTGTCACCAGCTAATTCCCCACTCGCTGAAGTGGCCGGGCTGCTGGCCTGTCCGGAATGCGGCTCCGGTATGGAGTCGCGGGATCGGACGCTGCGCTGCGGATCCGGGCACAGTTTCGACATCGCCAAGCAGGGTTACGTCAGTCTGTTGACCGGCGCGTCGACGAAGATGACCGGCGATACCGCGGCGATGCTGGATGCGCGCGCCACATTCCAGCTCGAGGGACATTTCGCGCCGATCGCCGATGCGGTGGCCACGGCCGCCGCGGCCGACGACTCATCCGGCCCGGTGCTCAACGACGATGCGGTACTGGAGGTCGGTGCCGGGACCGGCTATTACCTGGCCGCCGCGCTCGATGCCATCCCCGCCCGCGGGATCGCGTTGGACGTGGCCAAACCGGCGGCCAGACGCTGCGCCCGCGCCCATCCGCGCGCCGCCTCGGTACTCGCCGACGCCTGGCGCGGTCTACCCGTCCGCGACGGTGCGCTGCGCCGTGTGCTCTCGGTATTCGCGCCGCGCAATCCGAGCGAGGTCGCCAGGACCCTCACCACCGACGGCCGATTCGTCGTCGCCACTCCGACGCCACGCCATCTGGCCGAACTGATCGGCCCACTCGGCATGGTGACGGTCGACCCGGATAAGGAACGGCGCCTCACCGAGGCCATGTCCGGCCACTTCGCCCCCGTCGACCGCACGCTCGTCGAGTACTCGATGAAGCTCTCCCGCACCAATATCCGCGATGTGGTGGCGATGGGTCCATCCGCCCATCACGGGACCCTGCACGTCGATGCCCTCCCGGACACCGTCGAAGTCACCGCCTCGGTCCAGATCTCGACCTACCGGCCCCACCCATGAGCGCCAGCGATCGGCCGGGTCAGAGCTTGCGGACCTGGTCGTAGATCGCGACGGTTTGGGATGCGATCCGGAGCCAGTCGAATTCGGCAATGGCGCGGTGGCGTCCGGCCGCGCCGAATTCGGCGGCGCGCACCGGATCACCGGCGACCGCATTGACGGCCGCGGCCAGATCCTGTTCGTACTGCCGCACCGCATTCCCGTCGTAGTGCACCAGGCGACCCGTCTGCCCATCCGCCACCACCTCGGGAATGCCGCCGACATCCGAGGCGACCACCGCGGTCGCGCACGCCATCGCCTCCAGGTTCACGATGCCGAGCGGCTCGTAGACCGAAGGGCAGATGAAGACCGTTGCGGCGGCCAGGATCTGGCGGATCTGCTCGGTCGGCAGCATCTCGCGCACCCAGAACACATTGCCGCGCACGCTGCTGAGTTCGGCGACCGCCGCGGAAATCTCGGCCTCCAGCTCGCGGGTATCCGGCGCGCCCGCGCACAGCACCAGCTGGATCTCCGGATCGAAGTCGCGGGCCGCGGCGAGCAGATGCCCGACCCCCTTCTGCCGGGTGATGCGACCGACGAAGGCCACGATCGGCTGATCGGCGCGCACACCCAATTCGCTCAGAATCCACCGGGAACCCACGAGCGGCGGTCCCGGATGCCAGACGGTCGCGTCGATGCCGTTGTGCACCACGTGGACCCGGTCCGGATCGATCGTCGGATAGGCGTCGAGCACATCGTGGCGCATGCCCTCGCTCACCGCGATGATCGCGTCCGCGTATTCCACGGCATTGCGTTCCGACCACGACGACAGGCGGTAGCCGCCGCCGAGCTGTTCGGCCTTCCACGGCCGCCGCGGCTCCAGCGAATGCGCCGTGAGCACATGCGGGATCCCATAGAGCGTCGCGGCGAGATGTCCGGCCAGCCCGGTGTACCAAGTATGCGAGTGCACCACATCCACCTGACCCGCGGCATCGGCCATCCGCAGCTGGGCAGACATCATCTGCAGCGCGGCATTGGCGGCGTAGAGATTCGGATCCGGCTGGTGCACTACGGCATCCGTACGCGGCACCCCCATGCAATGCACCGTCACCTCGCACAACTGCCGCAACTGCGCAGCCAACTGGGTGACGTGCACGCCCGCCCCGCCGTACACCTCGGGGGGAAATTCCCGTGTCAACATCGCCACACTCAGCCGGTCGGGATCACCGGCTACCGTCCCCGCACTCTCGCCGCCCGTGCCGAAACTCACTGCTTCAAACTAGACGTTCACTTTGGCATGGGCCACCTGTACCCGGGTGGCGCGGTAGTTTGGCAGATGTGAGGAGCCAGCCGCACGTACTCGGGATCGTGCTCGCCGGTGGCGAGGGCAAGCGCCTGTTCCCACTCACCGCGGATCGAGCCAAGCCAGCCGTCCCCTTCGGCGGCGCCTACCGTCTGATCGACTTCGTACTCAGCAATCTGGTCAACGCGGGCTATCTGCGCCTGTGCGTGCTCACCCAGTACAAGTCGCATTCGCTGGACCGGCACATCTCGCAGACCTGGCGGCTGTCGGGTTTCGCCGGGGAGTACATCACGCCGGTACCCGCGCAGCAGCGCCTCGGTCCGCGCTGGTACACCGGCAGCGCCGACGCGATCATGCAATCGCTGAACCTGATCTACGACGAGGATCCGGACTACATCGTGGTCTTCGGCGCCGATCACGTGTACCGGATGGATCCGGAGCAGATGGTCCAGCACCACATCAACTCCGGTGCTGGCGTCACCGTCGCCGGTATCCGGGTGCCGCGCAGCCAAGCGAGCGCATTCGGCTGCATCGACTCCGACGAGTCCGGGCGGATCACCCAATTCCTGGAGAAGCCCGCGCATCCGCCGGGCACACCGGACGATCCGAACGTCACCTTCGCTTCGATGGGCAACTACGTCTTCACCACCAAGGTGCTGGTGGATTCGATTCGTGCCGACTCCGACAACTCCGATTCCGATCACGATATGGGCGGCGACATCATCCCCGCGCTGGTGGCGGCGGGTGAGGCCGCGGTATACGACTTCGCCGACAATGAGGTGCCCGGCGCGACCGAACGCGACCGCGGTTACTGGCGCGACGTCGGCACTATCGACGCCTTCTACGAGGCCCATATGGACCTCGTCTCGGTGCATCCGGTCTTCAACCTCTACAACAAGCACTGGCCCATCCGCGGCGCGGCGGAGAATCTGCCGCCCGCCAAATTCGCGCAGGGCGGGCTCGCACAGGAATGCGTGATCGGCGCCGGCTGCATTCTCTCGGCCGCGACCGTGCGCAATTCGGTGCTCAGCTCCAATGTCATGGTCGATGACGGCGCGACCGTCGAGGGCAGCGTGCTCATGCCGGGGGTGCGGATCGGCCGCGGTGCGGTGGTGCGCCGCGCGATTCTGGACAAGAACGTCGTCGTCGGCGAGGGCGAGATCATCGGCGTCGATCTGGACCGGGATCGGGATCGCTTCGCGGTCAGCAACGGCGGCGTGGTCACTGTCGGCAAGGGCGTGTGGGTCTAGTACCGGCTACCGAGCATTCGTCGGGCAGAAAGGCGCGCACGGCCCGGGAGTTTTCGGCACGGTCGTCGACGGCGACTTATCACCGAAATCGGCGGTGACGACCAACAGCATCAGAATCACCGCGAGTCCGAGCACGAGAACGAGAACAATCGCGGCCCGACCCCAGTTGATCGGGCGCGGCCCATAATCGTCGTCGTTGCCGAACATCCGAACCTCTCCCCGGTGTCCACACCGGGACATCCTCCTACTTGATACCCAGTCGGCGGAGGTTTTGCGCGGCAATTCTCGACGGCTATCGGGGGCCGGGTTGCGGCGGTCCGACGGTGGCCGTGCAGAACGGTTCGCAGGGCCCCGGAGTTAGCGGGACTTTTGTCCGTTCGGAGCCGAAATCGGCATTGCTGATCCACACCAGCACCACTACGGCGAGCACCATGATGAAAATCAGAAAGCCGAGTGCGGGCAGCAGACAGCCACCGCGTAATCGTCCCTCATTGATCGTGTGGCCGATATGGCCGATTTCGAGGATCTCGGATCCGCGCTCCCACACCATGGGCGTACCTTGCCGTCGTCGAACCTGGCATCAATACGGATACCCGTCGTACGGCGGCGGAATCAGCATGCGGCGAACGAAATCCCCACGCAAGCAGCGTTTATCGGTAGCCGGTCGGTTACTAGCCGCGCGATGCGCAGAGCAGACCGTCGCCGACCGGGATCAGCACGCTGGTGAGTTCGGGGTCCTCGGCGATCGCGCGAGTGGCCGCGCGCACCGCCTGGGTCGCCGGATCGCGCTGCGCCGGATCCGGAACCCGGCCGCCGAGCAGGGCGTTGTGCAGCAGGATCGCACCGCCCGCGCGCAGCAGCCGTACCGCCTGGGCGACGTATTGCGGATGCTCGAGCGGGGCCGCATCGATGAATACCAGGTCATAGGCGCCGTCGGCGAGCCTGGGCAGCACATCGAGGGCACGGCCGTTGATCAGCCGGGTGCGCGCGGGCGGGATCTCCGCGGTGCGAAACGCCTCCTTGGCCGCGCGTTGATGCTCCGGCTCGGAATCGATGGTGGTCAGGGTCCCGTCCTCGCGCATGCCATCCAGTAGCCACAGCCCGCTGATCCCCGCGCCCGTCCCCACCTCGACCACCGCTCGTGCGCCGAGGAGCTGGGCATACATGCTCAGCAGTGC